>CAUTON010000007.1:0-28185 GCA_963539895.1 uncultured Streptococcus sp.
AATCCTCCCTGTAGGGCTCGAACCTACGACCCATGGATTAAGAGTCCACTGCTCTACCAACTGAGCTAAGGAAGGAAAAGAAAAAGAAAAAGACGCTGTATTGGTACCGGTGATTCATGATTTGTATTGATCCCGCACAAATAATAGCAGGTGGGCAACGCGCTTCTAACTTAGTTGCTTCCGTGTGAGACGGCCTGCATACTGTTAGAATTCTCAAGTTTCCCGAGTAATACAAAAATAGTCGGTCAACACATTGGTATGAATTCGTATACCACAGCAATTCTTATCTTTGATACTATCTTAACATCATTTTTTTGAAATTTCAAGAGGAAATTTTCATTTTTTTGGAAAACGCTCTCACAAATTCTTCCCTGATGCGGATGTAGGGGATTGTTTTTTTAATTGGCGAATTTTTTCTTGGGTGGTACCCAAGGCTCGCTCGTATTTTCCGGTCTCGTTTGCCTGGAAATAGCTGGTTTGGCGCAGTTTTTCAGGCAGATAGTCCTGGTTGACCCATTTTTCGGGATAATTGTGTGGGTAAAGGTAGTCCTGGGCATTTCCCAATTCCTTACTTCCAGCATAATGACCATCACGTAAATGTCTCGGAATCGGAAGATTTCCGGAACGACGCAGGTCAGCCAGGGCTGCATCCATTGCCGCGTAAGCGGAGTTGGACTTGGGAGAGAGGGCCAAATCGATCACGACATTGGCAATGAGAATCCGAGCCTCGGGAAAGCCAATCTTCTGAGCGGCGTCCAGCGCCGTCACGGTGTGAATCTGAGCATCAGGATTGGCCAAGCCGATATCCTCGTAGGCAATGACAATCAGCCGCCTAGCCAGACTGGGCAGATCGCCAGCCTCAACGAGACGAGCCGCATAATGCAGGCTAGCATCCACATCAGAGCCGCGGATGGACTTTTGCAGGGCGGACAGGATGTCGTAGTGGGCATCTCCGTCCTTATCCATGCTGATGTAGGAGCGCTGCAGGCTGTTTTCGACGGTTTCAAGGTCAATATGGCGCTCACCACCTTCTTCAGTTGTGGACAAGACAGCCAGCTCCAGAGAGTTGTAAGCGGCCCGCAAGTCCCCGTTGGTAGCGGAGGCTAGAAAGTCCAGGGCTTCTTCATCGACTGTGACAGGGAAGTCAAAGCCCCGCTCCCTATCAGCCAGTGCGCGCTCAAGAGCTAGACGGATTTGGCTATTTGTCAGGGGCTCTAGTTCAAAAATCTGGACCCGACTGCGGATGGCGGGCGTCACGGAGAAAAATGGATTTTCAGTCGTCGCACCAATCATAGTGATGGTACCGTTTTCTAGCAGAGGCAGCAGGAAGTCTTGCTTGGTCTTGTCCAAGCGATGAATCTCGTCTAGTAACAGGACAAGTCCGCCCGAAAATTTCGCCTCTTCAGCGATTTCCTGCAGGCGCTTTTTGGTATCCACCGTGGCGTTAAAGGTCCGAAAAGCGTACTTTGTCGTTCCTGCAATGGCGCTGGCGATAGAGGTTTTGCCAATCCCTGGTGGCCCGTAAAGAATCATGGAAGACAGCATATTGGCCGTCACCATGCGCTGGATGATTTTCCCTTCCCCAACCAAATGGTCTTGACCAATGATTTCCTCAATCGTTCGCGGCCGCATCCGCACCGCAAGATTTTCTGGCATAGCAACTCCTTTCAGGCTTTTGTACTATTATAGCAGAAAATAAGAGAAGATTCTGAGAAGTGAATAGTCCGGTGGACTGTTTGAGCTTGACGCCAAGCAACACGAAAGTGTCAGGGGAAGGGCACTTTTCTTTTTCATCCATAGAAATAGCCGACAGTGCAAGCTAACGGCTATTTCAGGAGATTTTGCGGTCTTGGTTGTGGCTTCAGCTGCTTTACCAAGATCCATGCAAGGCTGTCCCAAGAGTTAGATTTGGAAAATCGTAACGATTGGCTGACAGCTACTGCTATGATACGCCGCCGTTCGAAGCAAAGCGAGTTACGGAGGTGAATCAGCAGACGAAACATGCTGAAGGAAACAAAAAAGAAATACCCAGCTCTTACGAACTGAGTATTTCTAGGAGATTTATGAGTCAAACAGTCTGGGAGACTGTTTGAGCTTGACACCTAAAGATTGAGAAGTGTCAGGGGAAAGTTTTTACGCTAGTCGCTAGCTTTCAATCCCCATTTCCTTCCAAAATACGCGGGATATCCAGTAAGTTTTCGATTTTTTGGTTGCCAGCTTGGCCGTCGATAAAGAGGTTGAGGCTGGATATGCCAGCTGCTTGTGCAGCCTGGACATCCAGCAAGCGGTCGCCGATATAGTAGGTATGCTGGGGGTCCAGTCCGTACTTATCCATGAGGTAGAAGATGGCTTCTGGATCAGGTTTTCTTGCAAAGCCGGACTGGCTGGTCAAAACTTTGGTGAAAAACTCCGAAATTCCCAGCTGGTCCAGCAAAGCAAAGGCATTGTCTCCCTTGTGGGTATAGATGAAGTTAGGGATACCACGCGCCTTGGCCCAGGTAAGCACTTTTTTACTGCCTGGCATGAGGGTGATGGCTGTATTTTTTTCGCGCAGCGAGTTGGCGCGGTAGGTGGAGAGTGCAGTCAGGTCTAGCCCCTCTCTGTCCGCTACTTCCTCTAACAATTCCTTAACAGAAAAATGAAGAATGTAGTCATAAACCGACTCGTAATCAAAGTTCAGGCCAAAGTGTTGGTAGGTCTCCTCCAGGCCAGCCATGATAGCAGGGTAGGAGTCGACCAGGGTCCCGTCCAGGTCCCAGATGAGGGCAATCTTATTTTTCGACATAGGGGTACCCCAGGTGTTCATAAGCTTTGGCGGTGGCTACGCGTCCCGTCCGCGTCCGCATGATAAAGCCCTTTTGGATCAGGTAGGGCTCATACATATCCTCGACCGTATCCCGCTCTTCAGCGATATTGACCGACAGGGTCCCAAGTCCTACTGGCCCGCCGTTATAGACCTCAATCATGGTCTTGAGGATCTTCTGGTCCACATAGTCCAGCCCCTCAGGGTCCACATCCAGCATGGTCAGCGCCTGGTCGGTGATAGTTTCGTCTATCAGGCCGTTTCCTTTTATTTGGGCAAAATCGCGTACCCGTTTGAGCAGGCGGTTGGCGATACGAGGGGTTCCTCGACTGCGTTTGGCTAGCTGGACAGCTGCCTCGTGGGTGATTTCCATCTCAAAGATATCTGCCGTCCGCTCGACGATTTCCGTCAAGTCAGCCAACTCATAGTATTCCATATGGCCGGTAATCCCAAAGCGAGCCCGCAAAGGATTAGACAGCATACCAGCGCGTGTGGTGGCTCCGATAAGGGTAAAGGGTGGCAAGTCTAAGTGGACTGCTCGGCTAGCCTCCCCAGCTCCAATCATGATATCAATGTAGAAATCTTCCATAGCAGAGTAGAGAATTTCCTCGACTGCCATGGGCATGCGGTGGATTTCGTCGATAAAGAGGACATCACCTGGCTCCAAGTCGTTGAGCAGGGCCACTAAGTCACCCGCTTTTTCGATGGCAGGGCCAGAAGTCTGCTTGAGGTTGACGCCAAGTTCGTTAGCAATAACAAAGGCCATGGTCGTCTTCCCTAGCCCTGGAGGGCCAAAGAGGAGGGCATGGTCCAAGGCTTCATCCCGTAATTTGGCCGCCTGGATAAAGATTTTCAGCTGGTCCTTGACCTTGTCTTGTCCGATATATTCGTCTAAACGTTGGGGACGGAGCGTCCGCTCCACGTACTCCTCATCGCCCATGATTTCATTATCTAAAATTCTAGTCATGAGAATATTATAGCAGAAAAGACGCCTATTGACTGTGGAAAAGAAGATAGAAAAATTTTACGATTTCTTCATTTTTTTGAAATTTTTTACGAATAAGAAAATGAGAGAGAAAAATTTCTCTCAATTATCAATAAGCAGCTCAACTGTAGGAGGGATTTATGGGAATTCAAAAAACAATTATTCGGTCAGCGTCCGTTTTGGCCTTACTTTTGGCTAGTACTGGCCCACTCATCGGTGCGGAAGAACAAACTTCTGCTTCTAGTAACCTGACGACGGAGACTAGCCAGTCTTTGGTTGAAAGTTCGACGACTACCAGTACTGCTACTGATACAGCCACCAGTGAAACAAGCACTAGTGCTGAGGACTCCGGTGAAGAAGTCATTGTCAGTGAAGATGGGACAATCGAAGACTCTACTCAGGAAGCCGCGGACAATTCCGCTATTCTCTATCAAGAGATTAACAGTCGCGTGACGGGAGCAGTCTTCGGGACAGCAGTAGCTATGCCAGTGGATTTAGTTGAGACATGGACAGCGACCAATACTAGCACAGGCTACACGTATACCATTACCATCCAGGCAGACGGAACAGGGACTAATGTTATCAACTACGGTAGCGATGCAGGAACGACGACGATTAACTTCGCTATTGGACAGGTCGAGCAAGTGGCAGACGGTCTTTACCGCTATGTAGATGGCACAAACACCGACAAAATTAACGAAGGCGGCATCGGCGGTTACGGTATCCAGTACGACTTTGGTTTTAGTCTTGTTGATGGGGCTTTCCAGCCTGTTTTCTGGTCTACGACTCAGGGACAAGTGATTGATTACAGCCAACCTAATTATGGAGCGGCCTTTAACAAGGAGGCCGAGCAAGTGACGGTGACCACTTCACAAGCGACTAGTTCTTCATCCAAGGCACTCACTTCAGCTACCAGTCAGCAACAATCTACAACTGCAAGTAACACCACGAAAAGCACTACTTTACCAACTACAGGGGAAAAAGGCTCAGTTTTGCCATTGATTGGAGGAGTTTTGCTGGTGATTCTTGCGGGTTTGACTTTACTAAATCAGAAAAAAATAAAAAAATAGAGGGCAACCTCTTTTTTTGATTAAATTTTATGAGAAAATCCATAAAATATTACAAAATTATATCCAAAACGCTAAAAACAACCAATAATATTACAAAAATATTACAAAAAAGTAACAAAATATATTTACTTTTGTCATAATGAGTGGTAGAATAAGAATATAGAAAAAGAACGGAATAGGAGGAAGACAAGATGGCCTTTCATAAATCACTCATGACAACTCTTTGCTTAGCAGGTATTATTCTCGCAGGCGCCCAGACAACAGTTTTTGCAGATAATACGATGACGACGTCGGAGACAATTGAAACTAGCACGGTCTTCTCCGATTCCCAAGATACAGAAACAACCAGCTCTTCCGATATGGTGGAGACAGATCCTGGTTTGGACCAATCAGCAGCGTCAAGCGAATCTGCCGATGTAGCAGAAGAAAGTGCACCAACAACTACCAGCAGCTCAGAAACGGGTACAACTGTGGCTGAAGTGGAAGTGACTTCTCAGGCTCAGAGCATGCCACAAGCGCTCGTCGGAATCTGGAGAGCAAATCGTCAAGATATTGAAGTCGTAATTACCATTCATGCAGATGGCTCTGGCACAAAAGCTGTGGATGGAACTGTGACAGCTACTTTTCAGATTGACAAAGTTGAAGAAGTTGGTGCAGGTATCTATCGCTGGGTAGGTGGTGAGAACACAAGTGCCATCAATATCGGTGGTCTTGGTGGTTATGGCGTCAAGTACGATAACGGCTTTACTTTCACGAATGGACAATTCCAACCAATCACCTGGCAGACGGGAGCGAATGATCCGTTTGATTATAGCAAAGGTATGTATGATGAAGTCTTTACGCTTGTAACAGAGACGAGCTCCAGTAGTTCTACCACTGTTCAATCTCAACCTCAATCTGCAACCGATCAAACTGTACGCGTCACACCTGCGGGCCAATTACCAGCAACAGGTGACGACAAATCCATTTTGACCTGGGTTGGGCTTGCTCTAGCACTGGTAACGGGTCTTGTCGTAGGTCAAGGTCTGAAAAAGGATATCCAATAAAATAAGAGTCTGAGGCAAATATTATAGGTCTCAGACTCAATTATTATATATTCAGTTTAAGAGCCGCAGTGGTTGACTGGTTTCTAATGCGCTGATAAATCAGTTTTTATAGCCCTAACGAAGGATGTGAGCTTCGCTCACTTTATTTCCCGATTCAAACTGTCCACTGGACAGTTTGAACTGTGCGGGGGTGTGATGACAAAATCGGATTTCTATGAAATCACCGATTTTTGTCTCACTCCCTTATTTGTTTAATTCTGGAAAGAGTTTATCCAGGATTTTTGGTGTGATTTCCTGACCAGGACCTTCATGGCAGTATGTATGCATGTACATAGAGGGATTGAAGTTGAGCTCGATGCAGGTGGCATTGGGCTCTTCTTTTGTGGCAATCTTGTGTGTGTCTGGGATGATCAGATCAACCCCGCATGCCCAGGCTCCCATAGCCTTGGCCATATCTGCAGCCAACTGCTTGTAGGACGGATGCATAGTTTCGGTGACGTCAATAGAGTCACCCCCGGTGGAGATATTGGAGTTTCCGCGCAGGTCAGCTTTGACTCCAGCAGGTAGGACAGTATCAGGCGTGTAGCCTTGCTGCTCCAGCATGAGGAGCTCAATCGGACCAAGGTCAATGATTTCCAGTGGAGCACGGTGGTCTCGGCCGCGTAGCGGATTGCTATTTTTCTCAGCGACCAGCTGGGCGATAGTCTGTTTGCCGTCTCCGACTACATTTGCCGCAACCCGAAGGAGCACTGCGATGCACTCACCGTCCAGGACGAAGAAGCGGTACTCGGTACCTGGGATGAACTCCTCGATCAGGACGGCTGTGTCCTCGGCAAAAGCGATGTCCAGTGCCTTCTCATAGTCAGTTAGGCTGGCGGCATCCTGGAAGATCGAGATACCCAGACCAAAGTTGGTGGACTTGGGTTTGACCACAATAGCCGTCTCGGCGATTTGTCCGTAATAGCGCAAAGCAGCGTCCTTGCTGGTAAATTCAGCACCGGCTGGGACAGGGAAGCCTGCCTGGTCTAGAATTTTCTTAGTGACAGTTTTGTTGGCCATGGCAAGCGGAATCACGTAGTTGTCCTTGGAGGTCATATTCCCATTTTTAACGTACTCGACGTGGTCCTTGTGCCAGAGCTTGAGAAACTGGTCTTCCTCATCGAGAATTTCGACGTTAATCCCCTTTTGGATAGCATCAAAAATCAGCATCTGGGTGGAGAGCTCCATGGTTTCATAGCCTTTAAGGGCATAAGGCGCAGTCCAGAAATAGTTGTGGAAGTGGCGACCTTGTTTGCAGCCGAAACTTTCAAGGGAGAGGTCCGTGATTTCTTTTGCCAAGCGACCACCGATAGTCAGTGCAGGGTCAGCTACAGCAGCTTTGACCGTATCCAACAAGTCCTGGTAGTAACTATCCAGCTGGAAGTGGTCGATGACAGCCTGCATAGCAGAGACGATGTTGTCAACTGGCTCAGTGGCTGGAAGTGGATTGAGCGGATGAGAAAGGGCAACTTCATAGTTAAGAGCTGTTGCCTCCTCAAGGGCAGCATCCACATCTGCTGGTGTATCTAACCAGAGCAGTCCTAGCATAAAGAGATGGACGGTGTCCAAGGTCTCCTGTGTGATTGCCAGGGGGTCAAAGGGATTGAGGTCAAAGGAGCGGAATTCTACATATTTGACACCTTTTGTCAGGTAGTCTCGGCTGGCCTTGCTGCCGCGCAGGCGGACAGAGGAATAAAATTCTTTTTCAGCGGAGAGTTGTCCAGACGCTACGTAGCCCTCGATGTCCGCGACGTATTTTTCTAGACTGGAGAAGGATACCTTGATATCGTCGCTGTTGACATAGCCGTAAGGGCTGTTGCGCAGGGAGCGGGCGGGCTCTGTCAGCTCTGCAGGGAGAAAGTCTTTCTCGGCCAGAGGACTAGCCCCATATAGGTAGGTCAATAACCAGCGGTATCGCAAGAAATTTTGTGCCAAAGAAAGATAGAGATCATTTTTAAAGGTGACCAAATCGTCAGTTTCGCTAGCTGCAAAGAGTTGTGCGACCAGGTCCTGCCCCAGCTCGACATTGTAATGGATGCCGCTCATGGACTGGAGGAGCTTACCGTAGCGATCAGCTAGACCTTGTCGGTAGGCGTACTCATAGTCACTCTCTAGGGCCGCAATCTGGATCTCATCCTCGGTGATGTGAGGTGGCATGGACAGAGGCCAGAGGTACTCGTCTTTATTGGTCGTGCGGGCTGCCACATCCGTGATAGCACCCAAAAAGCGATGAGCCTCCGCAGTCGACTGCGCCACAGGCGTGATTAGCTCTAGCTGAGCCTCACTGTAGTCGGTCTGGATGTAGGGATGAAAAGAGCGAGATCCTAGTTTTTTTGGATGAGGGGTCTGAGCGACACGATCCTCTTCGTTGATACGTAAGGACTCGCGCTCCAGACCAAATGTTGCTTGTAAGATAGGCAGGTTGGCTGGCGCCTGCTGCAAGAGTTTTGAAATGGACATAGGCTTCTACTTTCACTGAAATATATGACCTTATTTTAACCCCTTTGACAGGCAAATACAAATTTCTGCTACGAGAGGGAGTCAATAAAGAAGGAATGTTCGGATTTTGGAAGAATAGCTGAAATTTTCAGACGACTTCTTCGTCTTATCTTGAAAAGCGGGTCGTTTTCCATTATAATAAGGTGTAAGTGTAAAACTGGTAGGTGAGATTCCTACCAAGCTATCGTAAAGTTAGGAAATTGCAAATGACATCAGTAGTAGTTGTTGGGACCCAGTGGGGAGATGAAGGCAAGGGGAAAATCACCGATTTCCTTTCAGCCAATGCGGAAGTGATTGCGCGTTACCAAGGTGGTGACAATGCAGGCCACACTATCGTGATTGATGGTAAAAAATTCAAACTGCACCTGATTCCGTCTGGGATTTTCTTCCCAGAAAAAATTTCGGTTATCGGAAATGGCGTCGTGGTCAATCCCAAATCGTTGGTCAAAGAGTTAGCTTATTTACGTGAAGAGGGTGTGACGACAGATAATCTCCGGATTTCAGACCGGGCTCATGTCATCCTGCCTTACCATATCAAATTGGACCAATTGCAGGAAGAAGCAAAAGGCGACAACAAGATTGGAACGACCAACAAGGGAATCGGCCCAGCCTATATGGACAAGGCGGCGCGTGTCGGTATTCGTATCGCTGACTTGTTGGATAAAGATATTTTCGCAGAACGCTTGAAAATCAACTTGGCTGAGAAAAATCGTCAGTTTACTAAATTATATGATTCTACAGCTATCGAATTTGACGAAATTTTTGAAGAATATTACGAATACGGTCAGCAAATCAAGCAATACGTGACGGATACGTCTGTGATCCTCAATGATGCCTTGGATGCTGGCAAACGTGTCCTTTTTGAAGGTGCGCAAGGCGTCATGCTGGACATCGACCAAGGAACCTATCCGTTTGTAACCTCTTCAAACCCAGTAGCGGGAGGGGTGACTATCGGTTCTGGTGTTGGGCCAAGCAAAATCAATAAAGTCGTTGGTGTCTGCAAGGCCTATACTAGCCGTGTCGGTGACGGACCATTCCCAACGGAACTATTTGACGAAGTGGGTGATACCATTCGTGAAGTGGGCCATGAGTACGGTACGACAACGGGTCGTCCACGCCGTGTCGGCTGGTTTGACTCGGTTGTCATGCGCCATAGCCGCCGTGTGTCAGGAATTACCAATTTGTCTCTTAACTCAATTGACGTCCTGTCAGGTCTTGATACAGTGAAAATCTGTGTGGCTTACGATTTGGATGGGGAGCGCATTGACCACTACCCAGCAAGCTTAGAGCAGCTCAAACGTTGCAAGCCAATCTACGAAGAATTGCCAGGTTGGTCTGAAGATATTACTGGTGTCCGCAGCTTGGATGAATTACCAGAAAATGCCCGCAACTATGTCCGTCGTGTCGGTGAACTTGTTGGCGTTCGCATCTCGACCTTCTCAGTCGGACCAGGCCGCGACCAAACTAATATCTTGGAATCTGTCTGGGGCACGATTTAGAATTAACAGGGAATTCCATATGGGATTTCTTGTCATTTTTTCCGCATTCTGTTACAATAATTCTATTCTAAATTTTTGAGGTGAAATTATGGGACAGTATCTATACCTAATCTTTATCGTGGCTCTGGTTGCGTGGATGTTTTGGAGTCAACGTCGTCAGGCGAAAAATCGTGAAGCAAGCATCAATGCTATCAAAAAAGGAGATGCTATTGTGACAATTGGCGGTCTGCATGGTATCGTAGATGATATCAATGATCAAACAGTTGTGCTTGATTGTGATGGGATTTATTTGACCTTTGATCGTTCAGCTATCCGCAATCGTGTTGCAGAAGCTGCAAAAGTTGAGCCAACTACAGAAACAGCAGTCGAAGCGGAAGAAGTTGTTGAAACAGCGATTGAATCAGAAGCTTAATAAATAAAACAGAGCGAACCCGCTCTGTTTTTGCTTTCTGCTATTTTATGGTATAATGAACCGATTACACATAAAAGGAAAGCACAATGTTTAACTTTGGTTTTGGAAAAAAATCGAGTGGTGAAACCGAGCTTCAAGTGCCAGGACATATTGCCATCATTATGGATGGAAATGGTCGATGGGCCAAGAAGCGGATGCAACCGCGCGTCATGGGGCACAAGGCTGGTATGGATGCCCTGCAAGAAGTCACAAAAGCGGCGTCCAATCTTGGGGTCAAGGTCCTGACGGTCTATGCCTTCTCGACAGAAAATTGGTCGCGGCCTGAAAAGGAAGTCAGCTTCATCATGAATTTGCCAGTGGAATTTTATGACAAGTATGTACCTGAGCTCCACGCCCACAATGTCAAGATTCAGATGATTGGCGAGCACAGCCGCCTACCTGAGGCCACGCTTAATGCTCTCCGTAAGGCAGAGGAAAAGACCAAGGACAATACTGGCCTTATTCTCAACTTTGCCCTCAACTATGGTGGGCGCGCAGAGCTAGTGCACGCGGTACAAGCCTTTGCACAGAAAGTGGCAGACGGGGACTTGCAGCCTGAGGAAATCGATGATGCTGCCATAGCTAGTGAACTCTACACTGCAAGTTTACCGGCTGACTTACAAGACCCTGATTTGGTCATTCGGACCAGTGGAGAAATCCGTCTCAGCAACTTCTTACCGTGGCAGACTGCTTATAGTGAGCTTTATTTTACGGATGTTGCCTGGCCTGATTTTGATGGCGAAGCTCTCGAAGCGGCTATCGTAGAATTTAATCGTCGCCAGCGTCGTTTCGGTGGTATTTAAGGAGATTATGATGACAAAAGATTTACAAAAACGAGTGATTTTTGGGGCGATAGCCCAGTTGATTTTCATTCCCTTTTTGGTAATTGGTGGAGTTCCTTTCCAACTGTTTGTGGGGATTTTAGCCATGATTGGGACTGCCGAGTTGATTCGAATGCATGGGGTGTCTCCTAGCTCAATGGAGGGAATCCTTGCCATGCTAGCGGCATTTGTCCTCACGATTCCTCTGGAAAACTACCTGCACTTTTTGCCGGTGGATGGAAATTATACAGCCTATGGGATTGTAGTCTTGATTCTTTTGGGGACAACCGTCTTTAACACAGGACGTTATTCCTACTCTGAAGCTGTCTTTCCCATTGCCTCTAGTTTTTATGTCGGTTTTGGCTTCCATCATTTGGTGGCAGCGCGTGGCAATAGCTTAAACACCGTCCTCTTTGCCCTCTTTATCGTATGGGCGACAGACATTGGTGCGTACATGATTGGGCGTCAATTTGGTCGTCGTAAACTCATGCCAACTGTCTCTCCAAACAAAACGGTGGAAGGCAGCCTTGGTGGGATTGTCTCCGCTATGGTGGTGGCAGCCCTCTTTATGGCCTTTGACCACAGTCTCTACAGCCGTTATGGCTTTATCGTGACCCTGCTTTTGGTGATTATTTTCTCTATCTTTGGTCAATTTGGCGACCTAGTGGAGTCTGCTATCAAGCGCCGTTTCGTCGTCAAAGATTCGGGTAAAATCATTCCTGGTCACGGTGGCATTTTAGACCGCTTTGATTCCATGATTTTTGTCTTCCCGATTATGCATTTCTTTGGATTGTTTTAAATAGACTAGAAGGAGGGCTTGCGGCCCTTCACGCCACTTAGATAAAAGAAATCTTAGTCCTAGAAAGGAAGTACATGCAAGGAATTATTGCCTTTATATTTATATTTTGCGTTATCGTTGTCGTCCATGAATTTGGTCATTTCTATTTCGCCAAGAAATCGGGCATCCTGGTGCGGGAGTTCTCCATCGGGATGGGGCCGAAAATCTTTTCGCATATTGGAAAAGATGGGACGGCTTATACAGTTCGTATTCTACCTCTCGGGGGTTATGTCCGCATGGCAGGTTGGGGTGACGATGAGACCGAGATTAAGACAGGGACAGCTGCCAGCCTGACGCTGGACGCAGACGGCCTGGTCAAACGAATCAATCTCTCTGACAAACAGCTAGATGCTGATAGTCTACCTATGTTGGTCACCAGCTATGATTTCGAAGAAAAACTGGAAATCACAGGTGAGGTCCTAGAGGAAGCTAAGACCTACCAGGTCCATCATGATGCTACCATCGTAGAGGAAGATGGGACCGAGTTGCGGATTGCTCCAGCGGACGTCCAGTACCAAAACGCCTCTATCTGGGGACGGCTCATGACCAACTTTGCGGGTCCCATGAATAATTTTATCCTGGGAGCTCTGGTTTTTGTCCTCATTGCCTTTTTGCAAGGAGGGGTGCAAGATACCTCTACCAATGTCATCACCGTCGTAGACGGTGGCGCCCTGCAGGCTGCTGGTGCTGAAACAGGTGACCAAATCACGGCTATCAATGGTCAGGAAGTGGATGATTACAACGAAATTTCAGAAGCTATCGGTCAGGCAACGGACGGTGCGACAGAAGCGCCGGTGTTGCAAGTGACTCTAGTTCATGATGGAGAAGAAGAAACGTTGTCTGTCACGACCAAAGAGCAGGATGGGAGCTACTATCTTGGTGTCTCACCAGCTTTGAAGACAGGCTTCTGGGACAAAATCCAAGGGGGACTTGCGACAGCTGTTAGCACCTCGCTTTTGATTGTCGATGCGCTTCGTAACCTCATCACCAGCTTTGATGTCAATCAGTTGGGAGGACCAGTTGCCATCTACTCAGTCAGTTCGCAGGCTGCGGAGTACGGCTTTGTTTCTGTCCTCAATCTCATGGCCATGCTGTCTATTAACTTAGGGATTTTCAATTTGATTCCTATCCCAGCCCTTGACGGCGGAAAGATCTTGATCAACCTGATTGAGCTCATCCGTAGAAAGCCGCTCAAACAGGAAACCGAAACCTATATCACTCTAGCTGGCGTTGTCGTCATGCTGATACTCATGGTGGTCGTCACTTGGAATGATATTATGCGAGTGTTTTTCTAGAAATGCCTTGAATACGACAAGATTGTCGTGGAAAGATAGCAATAATGAATCAGAATTGAGCTGAGGGAGAAAATAAGGACTGACCTCGGTCTAAAAACTTGCCCTCTTCTTCCGATTACTAATTTGAAAGGAAATGAACACGGGACTTCTTCCTCTGAAAAAAGACAAAATCAACCTAGACACAAGCGTCGTCGTGATTTTTCTATTTTTCTACGGAAGACTCGGCAGGCCGAGTCGTCCCTTTGTATCTTAATTATGAAACAGTCTAAAATGATTATTCCAACGCTGCGCGAGATGCCTAGCGATGCCCAGGTTATCAGTCACGCTCTTATGGTGCGGGCTGGTTACGTTCGTCAGATTTCTGCGGGGATTTATTCCTATCTGCCTTTGGCCAATCGCGTGATTGAAAAGGCGAAAAAGATTATGCGGGAAGAGTTTGACAAGATTGGTGCGGTCGAATTTCTAGCGCCAGCCCTCTTGTCAGCTGACATCTGGCGGGAGTCCGGTCGCTACGACACCTACGGTGAGGACCTCTACAAACTCAAAAACCGTGAGGGATCTGACTTTATCCTGGGTCCTACCCACGAGGAGACCGTGACGCTCTTGGCCCGCGATGCGGTCCAATCCTACAAGCAATTACCGCTCAACATTTACCAAATTCAGCCTAAGTACCGCGATGAGAAACGTCCTCGTAATGGTCTGTTGCGCGGACGTGAGTTCATCATGAAGGATGGCTACAGTTTCCACGCGAACTACGAGAGTCTGGATGCGACCTATGACGATTACAAGGCAGCCTATGAGGTGATTTTCACTCGCGCTGGTCTGGACTTTAAGGCTATCATCGGCGACGGTGGGGCTATGGGTGGCAAGGACTCGCAAGAGTTCATGGCTATCACGCCTGAACGGACCGACTTGGCTCGCTGGGTTGTTTTGGATAAATCGGTAGCGTCTTTTGACGAGATTCCGGCCGAGGTGCTCGAGGAGATCAAGGCTGAACTGGCTGCTTGGTTGATATCTGGGGAAGATACCATCGCCTACTCGACCGAGTCAGACTACGCAGCCAACCTTGAGATGGCAACTAGCGAATACAAGCCATCGACCAAGGTAGCGACAGAAGAAGAACTAGTCAAAGTCGCAACACCAGACTGCAAGTCCATCGATGAGGTAGCAGCCTTCCTCCAAGTAGAAGAAGGGCACACCATCAAGACCATGCTCTTTATGGCAGATGAGGAGCCAGTGGTGGCCCTCCTTGTCGGCAATGACCAGGTCAATGATGTGAAACTCAAAAACCACCTTGGAGCGGACTTCCTAGAAGCAGCAACAGAAGACCAGGCCAAAGCCCTCTTTGGCGCAAACTTTGGCTCGCTGGGTCCAGTTGGATTGCCAGAAGGTACCAAAGTGATTGCCGACCGCAAGGTGCAAGATGTGGCCAATGCTGTAGTCGGCGCCAATGAAGATGGCTACCACTACACAGGTGCGAATGCGGGTCGTGATTTCCGAGTGAGTGAGTATGTGGATATTCGTGAGGTCAAAGAAGGCGAAATCTCGCCTGATGGTCAAGGAGTCCTCAACTTTGCTCGCGGGATTGAAATCGGGCATATCTTCAAGCTGGGAACTCGCTACTCTGAAAGCATGAACGCTAATATCCTGGACGAGAATGGTCGCTCTATGCCAATCATCATGGGCTGCTATGGTATCGGCGTCAGCCGTCTCTTGTCAGCCGTCCTAGAGCAACATGCCCGTCTCTTTGTCAACAAGACACCAAAAGGCGATTTTCGCTTTGCTTGGGGCATTAACTTCCCTAAAGAATTGGCGCCGTTTGATGTGCACTTGATCCCAGTCAATGTCAAGGACGAGGCTGCCATGACCTTGACAGACAGTATCGAGAGCCAGCTGATTACTGCGGGCTATGAAGTCTTGACGGACGACCGCAACGAGCGCGTCGGCTCTAAGTTTTCTGATAGTGACCTGATTGGACTTCCAATCCGCGTCACCGTCGGTAAGAAGGCAGCAGAAGGCATCGTCGAAGTCAAAATCAAGGGAACAGGTGATACGCTGGAAGTCCACGTGGATCAACTGCTTGAGACCCTGCAAATCTTGACACAAGAACAAGTTTAATGACAGAAAAAGTGGTAGGAGGGAGGTCTCTTACCCTTTTTGCTAGAAAGGAATACGCATGAAAAAAGAAGAGGTCTTGCAGAAAACAGTTCTCCGGCTCTTGCGCTTGAGTGGTCGTGTTCCAAAAACTGTCTTGCCCTTGCTAGCTGATCAGCTAGCAGCTCTACAGTCGGAAGGTTGGCCGCAAAAGGCAATCTTTCAAGGGTATGTTTGGCCAATCCTATCTGGTAGGATGCCCGTGCGCTCGCGTAAGGAAGCTCATGATTATTTTGCTGCTGCTCACGCGCTGGGAAATGCTGCTTTTTGGAGCCTCTTCGTAGCTGTCGTGGGGACTCCTAAGCAGCGGCTGCGCTTCCTATACCACTTGCTTGGTGTGCGTGTGGACGCCCATCGCTTTCTTCATGTGGATAAGTTGCAGAAAAACTATGATTTTTCCACAGATTTGGTAGAAGCCATGCGTTTTGATGTACAATTTTCAAAGTTAGTGCGGCAGGCCTATCCAAAGGGTATTCCAATTTTGACCAAAGAACATGGTCTGGATTATAAGATGGCGCTGGTGACTCATCAGTTTCGTTACTATCTAGATTGGAAAAACAACCGTGCTCTGAGAAGGTCCTATCCAGATTGCACGACGGACTTGGAGCGACTGCAAGTCCACTGCCTGAAACATCCCCAAGCGACATTTCGTGGTGAGCGGGCTCGCTATCACAATAAATACCTCAAGGCGGATCCGCCACCGCAGGCCTTTACAAACAGCAAGCTGGTGTCGGCCAAGGGAGGCTTTCATACGGAGTTTATCCTGGATAAGGGAGGTAATCTCATCAGCCAGTGGGAGGTCTATGAACCGGGACGTGTCTTGACGGATCCTGCGACGGCCTATAGTCGTGAGGAAGAGTGGCAGATTGTCAATGGGAATAGCGTCAATTATTCCAAAGGGAATGGTCTGCGTCACCAGTTACTGGACGTCAAGCCTGTCGGAGTCTATGATTCTCTTTTACGGCAGAAAATTGGGAAAAAGTGGAAAATCCCGAGCAGTTATCCACAGGCTGTGGATTATTTTGATAATCGTTCGTCGCTGAAGCAGGCGAATCAATTGCTGAATCGCATTAAATTAGATGACACATAAAAAGCACCCGCGGGTGCTTTTTAGAATGTTAAAACAGAATATTTCTTCTTACCGCGGCGGATGACGGTGAGTTCGCCGTCGATTTTGTCGCTGTCGGTGAGGATATAGTCCAAATCTTGCAGGCGTTCGCCGTTGAGGTAGATGGCGCCGTTGGTCACATCCTCACGAGCTTGGCGTTTAGATGGAGAAATCCTAGCAGCTACCAGGAGTTCGACAATGTTAAGGTTGTCGTCAGCTTGGACAGCGTAGGTAGGCACGCCGTTAAAGGCAGCTTTCAAGTCTTTGGCAGAGAGGGCACGGATGTTACCAGCAAATAGTTGCTCAGTAATATTGAGGGCTTGCTGGTAAGCCTCTTCGCCATGGACCAAAGTCACGACTTCACGGGCCAGGATTTTCTGGGCCAGGCGCTCGTGGCGGGCAGCGTCAAATGCTTTTTCAATCTCAGCAATCTCATCCAGAGACAAGAAGGTAAAGATTTTCAGGAAGCGCACCGCATCGTCGTCCATGACGTTGAGCCAGAACTGGTACATCTCGTATGGCGAGGTCTTATCGGCATCCAGCCAGACTGCGTTGCCTTCGGATTTACCGAATTTTTTACCCGTTGAGTCGGTAATGAGGGGCACGGTCATGACGTGGCCAGTCTTGTCGGCCTTGCGGCGGAGGAGTTCGGTCCCAGCAGTCATATTGCCCCACTGGTCAGAGCCCCCGATTTGCAGGGTCACGTTGTGCTTGGCATTGAGCTCGTAAAAGTCGTAGCCCTGCATGATTTGGTAGGCAAACTCGGTGTAGGAAATCCCAGTCTCGATGCGTTTTTTAACGGAGTCCTTGCTCATCATGTAGTTGACGGTGAAGTACTTGCCGACGTCACGCAGGAAATCGATAAAGCTGACAGAGCCAAACCAGTCGTAGTTATTGACCATCTCAGCCTTGTTGTCGCCGTTTTCAAAATCCAGGAAGCGAGACAGCTGACTTTGAATCTTGGTCACCCAGCCGTCGACGGTGTCCTTGGTTTGAAGGCTGCGCTCCGCATCCTTAAAGGAAGGGTCGCCGATAAGCCCAGTCGCGCCACCAACAAGAGCATATGGTTTGTGCCCTGCCAGCTGCAAACGGCGGCTAGTCAAGATGGCAACTAAGTGCCCCAGATGCAGAGAATCCGCTGTCGGATCATATCCTGTGTAGTAAGAAACCTGTCCTTCTGTAAGAGCTTTGACCAAGGCTTCTTCGTCTGTTGTCTGAAAGACGAGGCCACGGGCTTTCAATTCGTCAAAAATATTCATCATGTAGGTTTCCTTCCAACTTTATTATCAGTCTATTATATCAGATTGGAAAAATTCGTCAATTGGAAGAAAATATGATAAAATAGGTGAGATAAGGAGTTATTATGGCATCTAACCAAAAAAGTAGAAAGAAAGATAAACCAAAACAGTCTGAAGATAGTGTGAAATGGACGGTTGAAGATATTTTTGGCATTCTTCTTCGTAGCCTAAAATTGCTACTCGACTTTGTCGGTATTTTAATCGTTGCTGCCGGGGTTTTTGGTACCGGAATTGGATTGGGATATGTAGCTAGTTTGTTTGATAGCGTAGAAGTACCTAATTCGGAAGAGTTGGTTGCTCAGGCGACGGATGTAACTAGTATTTCAAAGGTAGTTTATTCAGATAGTAGCTTGATTTCAGAGGTTTCTTCGGATTTGTTGCGGACACCTGTGGCGGGAGATGCGATTTCTGACAATGTGAAACAGGCCGTTATTGCGACGGAGGATGCAACCTTTGAAAGTCACAATGGGGTTGTTCCGAAGGCAGTTTTACGTGCTGCGCTTGGATCCGTTGGCTTTGGTTCTTCCAGTGGTGGATCTACCATCACCCAACAAATTATCAAACAACAAATTGTAGGTGATGCACCAACCTTTACGCGGAAAGCAAATGAGATTATTTCAGCTCTTGCGCTGGAACGTGCTATGTCAAAGGACGATATTTTGACAACCTACCTCAACGTTTCGCCATTTGGTCGAAATAACAAAGGACAAAATATCGCAGGTGTAGAAGAAGCTGCACAAGGGATTTTTGGTGTATCTGCGACAGATTTAACCGTGCCACAGGCTGCTTTTATCGCTGGTTTGCCGCAGAGTCCGATTGTCTATTCACCGTATGCATCAGATGGGTCGATGAAGTCTGACGAGGATTTGGCTTATGGCATTGCTCGGCAACAAGATGTGCTGTACAATATGTACCGCACTGGCTACCTGAGTCAGGAAGACTATGAGACATACAAAGCCTACGATATAAAACAAGACTTTATCGCCTCTGAGACAGCGACTACAGATACGAAAGATTACCTCTACTATGCGATTATGGAAGAGGCAGAAGAAGTCATGTATGATTACTTGGTAGAGCGTGACCAAGTGTCTGAAAATGACCTCAAAAATGACGAGACAGTGGCAGCTTATCAAGAATTAGCGGTGCAAGAGCTCAGTCAAGGTGGCTATACCATCAAGAGTACCATTGATCCGACTGTTTATTCGACCATGCAGTCCGTTGTTGCTAATTATGGTTATACCTTGGATGATTCGACGGGGACCTTGGAAACAGGTAGTGTTCTAATGGATAATTCGACAGGAGCGATTCTGGGCTTTATTGGTGGACGTGATTACGCAAGCAATCAAAACAACCATGCTCTCACCACAGTACGCTCACCGGGTTCTACTGTGAAGCCATTTTTGGCCTACGGAATTGCGATTGACCAAGGGTTGATGGGATCAGCAAGCATCCTTTCCAATTATCCTGCGACCTTCTCAGACGGCAATCAAATCATGCACGGGGATAGTAGTGGGACTGGTATGGTTACACTGCAAGAAGCGTTGAATAAATCAGCTAATATTCCAGCCTACTGGACCTATCAAATGCTACTAAACAATGGTGTAGATGTTCAATCTTATATGGACAAGATGAACTACAACATCGATGAATACTATATTGAAAGTCTACCTTTGGGGGGTGGGATTGAAACTACGGTCCTTAGCAATACCAATGCCTACCAGACGCTAGCAAACGGTGGTGTTTATAATGAAGGCTATATCGTGGAGTCTATTACTGCCTCAGATGGGACGGTCATCTACCAGCATGAAGCTGCACCGATTCAAGTCTATTCCGCTGCTACTTCTAGCATCATGATGCGCCTGTTACGCGGGGTCATTTCGTCAGGAGCGACAACTTCATTCCCAAGTCGACTTGCAAGCCTCAATCCGACCTTGGCTTCTAGCAATAACATTGTCGGAAAAACAGGGACTTCGAATAACACAGCAGACGTATGGCTCATGCTAGCAACGCCAAAAATTACCCTCGGTACTTGGGCAGGGCATGATGATAATACTGGCATGGATTCGCTGACTGGTTATAACAACAACGCCCAGTACGTGGCTTATCTGGTCAATGCCCTCTACCAAATTAATCCTTCTTATTTTGATGAGGGAAGCTTTGAGTTGGATGAGAGTGTCATCGCTTCGACTGTTCTGGCTTCTACAGGTCAAAAAGCGGGGACCGTTACCTATAATGGCGGCACCTATACACTAGATGGCTCCACCACAACTAGCTATTGGGCAAAAAATGGAGCACCGTCTGCTAGCTATGACTTCATGATTGGGGGAACAAGTAGCGACAAGGCAACGGCGTGGAATAGTCTGTTTGGCTCAAAATCCTCTTCGACAAAGTCCAGCTCCTCAAGTAGTTCAACTCGCTCCTCGACCTCTACTAGCACATCGTCCGCTAGTGATGATGATGACGATTAGGTATTGAAAAGTGTCAAAAGATATGGTATAATGTCTTAAATAATTTGTCGTGTGTCTTGTGTGAAATATTGTCCAGACAAGGCTTGCAGCAGTTAAATCAAACTTTTTGAAAGGAAGATTTAGCTGCTCTTTTTGTGTCTATTTTTAGAATTTACTAAGATTGTTATCTATTCTTAAAGATTCTAAAAATTCAGAAAAAGGATAAATTGACTGATTCGATTGAGTCAGAAATGAGTTGCTAGAACTCAGGGCCGCAAGTAGCGTGCTCGTATCTTAGTTAATTGAACTCGACCTGAAAACATCGAGAAAAAGAGAATCATTTCTAATGCTAAAACACTGCGTTCGGATTCCTATTTTCTTTTCGTTTTTTACGGTCTCGTATCTTATATAAAGGAGAAAACCTTGGCAGGACATGACGTTCAATACGGGAAACATCGTACCCGTCGTAGTTTTTCAAGAATCAAAGAGGTTCTTGATTTACCAAACTTGATTGAAATCCAAACAGATTCTTTCCAAGAATTTTTGAATCATGGTTTGAAGGAAGTCTTTGAAGATGTGCTTCCTGTATCCAACTTCACAGATACCATGGAATTGGAATTTGTGGGATATGAATTAAAAGAACCTAAATATACCCTAGAAGAAGCGCGTATCCATGATGCTTCTTACTCAGCACCGATTTATGTTACTTTCCGTCTGATCAACAAGGAAACTGGGGAAATCAAGACCCAAGAAGTCTTCTTTGGTGATTTCCCAATGATGACCGAGATGGGAACTTTCATCATCAATGGTGGGGAACGGATTATCGTATCCCAGTTGGTGCGGTCTCCAGGTGTCTACTTCAATGACAAAGTAGATAAGAATGGTAAAGTTGGTTATGGCTCAACTGTCATCCCTAACCGTGGGGCTTGGTTGGAACTTGAAACGGACTCAAAAGACATTGCCTATACTCGTATCGACCGTACGCGTAAGATTCCATTTACGACCCTTGTGCGTGCGCTTGGTTTCTCTGGTGATGATGAAATCTTTGATATCTTTGGCGATAGCGACTTGGTCCGCAATACCATCGAAAAAGATATCCACAAAAATCCAGCGGACTCCCGTACAGATGAGTCTCTGAAAGAAATCTACGAACGCTTGCGTCCAGGTGAGCCAAAAACGGCTGAGAGCTCACGTAGCCTCTTGACAGCACGATTCTTCGACCCACGTCGTTACGATTTGGCGCCAGTAGGACGGTACAAAATTAACAAGAAACTCAACCTTCGGACGCGTCTGGTCGGTCAAACCTTGGCGGAACATGTCATTGATGGTGATACGGGTGAGATTGTCCTTGAGGCAGGAACTGTACTGACACGTGATGTGATTGAGTCGGTTGAGAACTTTGACGAACTCAACAAATACGAGTACATTCCAAACGATTCTGCAGTCTTGACAGACCCAGTTGTTCTGCAAAAATTTAAGATTGTAGCGCCAACGGATCCGGACCGTGTAGTCACTGTTATCGGGAATGCCAATCCAGCTGAAAATATCCGTACCGTAACGCCTGCTGATATCTTGGCAGAGATGAGTTACTTCCTCAACTTGGCTGAAGGGCTTGGACGTGTGGATGATATTGACCACCTTGGGAACCGTCGTATCCGTGCGGTTGGCGAACTCTTGTCAAACCAAGTTCGTATTGGTTTGACACGTATGGAGCGAAATCTGCGCGAGCGCATGTCAGTCCAAGACAACGAAGTCTTGACACCGCAACAAATCATCAACATCCGTCCTGTAACTGCTGCTATTAAAGAATTCTTTGGTTCTTCACAGTTGTCTCAGTTCATGGACCAACACAACCCGCTGTCTGAGCTATCGCACAAACGCCGTTTGTCAGCCCTCGGACCTGGTGGTTTGACCCGTGACCGTGCGGGATATGAAGTCCGTGACGTGCACCCGACCCACTACGGCCGGATGTGTCCGATTGAAACACCTGAAGGACCAAATATCGGTCTGATCAATAACTTGGCGTCCTACGGCCATCTGAACAAATATGGCTTTATCCAAACGCCATACCGCTATATTGACCGCAAAAATGGTGTAGTGACAAATGAAATCCACTGGCTGACTGCCGACGAAGAAGATGAGTTCATCGTGGCGCAATCGGATTCTCCAATCGACGAAAACGGTCATTTCATCAATGACATCGTCATGGGTCGTCACCGCGGGAATAACCAAGAATATGCAGCCAATACAGCTGACTACATGGACGTGTCTCCTAAACAGGTAGTTGCCGTTGCGACAGCTTGTATTCCTTTCCTTGAAAACGATGACTCCAACCGTGCCCTCATGGGTGCCAACATGCAACGTCAGGCTGTGCCGCTCATTGACCCACATGCTCCATATGTTGGTACTGGTATGGAATATCAAGCAGCTCATGACTCTGGTGCTGCTGTTATCGCTCAGCATGATGGTAAGGTTACCTACTCTGATGCGGATAAGGTAGAAGTACGCCGCGAAGATGGCTCTCTCGACATTTATCACATTTCTAAATTCCGCCGTTCCAACTCAGGTACTGCCTATAACCAACGCACTCTTGTTAAAGTTGGCGACCTAGTTGAAAAAGGCGACTTCATCGCCGATGGTCCTTCTATGGAAAATGGGGAAATGGCTCTGGGACAAAACCCAATCGTTGCCTACATGACCTGGGAAGGGTATAACTTCGAGGATGCCGTTATCATGAGCGAACGTCTGGTCAAAGACGATGTTTATACCTCTGTTCACTTGGAGGAATTCGAATCAGAAACCCGTGATACAAAGCTCGGCCCTGAAGAAATTACCCGCGAAATTCCAAACGTTGGTGAAGATGCACTCCGCAACCTAGACGAGATGGGTATTATCCGCATCGGTGCTGAGGTTAAAGAAGGCGATATCTTGGTTGGTAAGGTCACACCAAAAGGTGAAAAAGACCTGTCAGCTGAAGAACGTCTTCTCCACGCAATCTTTGGAGATAAGTCACGCGAAGTCCGTGATACCTCGCTACGTGTCCCTCACGGTGGCGATGGTGTCGTTCGTGATGTCAAAATTTTCACCCGTGCCAACGGCGATGAACTCCAATCTGGTGTCAACATGCTGGTCCGTGTCTACATCGCTCAAAAACGCAAGATCAAGGTCGGAGATAAGATGGCCGGTCGTCACGGAAACAAAGGTGTCGTATCCCGTATCGTTCCTGTTGAAGATATGCCGTATCTGCCTGACGGTACACCTGTTGATATCATGTTGAACCCTCTCGGGGTGCCATCACGTATGAATATCGGTCAGGTTATGGAACTTCACCTTGGTATGGCAGCTCGCAACTTGGGCATCCACATCGCAACTCCAGTCTTTGACGGTGCGTCATCAGAAGATCTCTGGGACACTGTTCGTGAAGCTGGTATGGATTCAGATGCCAAGACTGTCCTTTACGATGGTCGTACAGGTGAGCCATTTGACAACCGTGTGTCAGTTGGTGTCATGTACATGATCAAGCTTCACCACATGGTTGATGATAAACTTCACGCACGTTCAGTTGGTCCTTACTCACTCGTTACCCAACAGCCACTGGGAGGTAAAGCACAGTTTGGTGGACAACGGTTCGGTGAGATGGAGGTTTGGGCTCTTGAAGCCTACGGTGCTTCTAATATCCTTCAAGAAATCTTGACTTACAAGTCAGATGATGTCAATGGTCGTCTCAAAGCTTATGAAGCCATCACAAAAGGCAAACCAATTCCAAAACCTGGTGTACCAGAATCCTTCCGAGTACTGGTCAAAGAATTGCAATCACTTGGTCTGGACATGCGTGTCCTTGACGAAGATGATCAAGAAGTTGAATTACGTGACTTGGACGAAGGCGAGGATGATGATATCATCCACGTAGATGATTTGGAAAGAGCGCGTGCCAAAGCTGCAGCTGCAGCAGAAGCCTTCGCAGAAGCAGATGAGTAAAACAGTCCTGTGGATTGTTTTGGCTCAGCGTCAAAAAGCTCAAAAGCGATGGGATTGGGCAGGGATTACTCCAGTCTGAGCAGGTAGCTTTCAACATCTGTACAAATCAAACAAACCGAGGGAGGTCGCTGGGTCCGCTAGGCCCGGCTACTGAACTCGTTCGTCTAAGCACTATTTTCAAAGTGCCAAACACAAAAAGAAAGGGAACAAAGTGGTTGACGTAAATCGTTTTAAATCTATGCAAATCACTTTAGCTTCACCGAGCAAGGTCCGTTCATGGTCTTACGGTGAGGTTAAAAAACCTGAAACAATCAACTACCGTACGCTCAAACCTGAGCGTGATGGCCTCTTTGATGAAGTCATCTTTGGTCCAACCAAGGACTGGGAATGTGCCTGCGGTAAGTACAAACGTATCCGCTACAAAGGGATTGTTTGTGACCGCTGTGGTGTCGAAGTGACGCGTGCCAAAGTGCGTCGTGAACGCATGGGACACATCGAACTCAAAGCTCCGATCTCCCACATCTGGTATTTCAAAGGAATCCCATCTCGTATGGGCCTGACTCTTGATATGAGCCCACGTGCCCTGGAAGAAGTCATTTACTTCGCGGCCTACGTGGTTATCGATCCAAAAGATACGCCACTTGAGCACAAGTCTATCATGACGGAGCGCGAGTACCGTGAGCGTTTGCGCGAATATGGACAAGGTTCCTTCGTCGCAAAAATGGGTGCTGAAGCCATCCAAGATCTCTTGAAACAAGTGGATTTGGAAGCGGAGATCGCAGCCCTCAAAGAAGAATTGAAGACAGCATCCGGCCAAAAACGGATTAAAGCTGTCCGTCGCTTGGATGTCCTGGATGCGTTCAATAAATCTGGCAACAAGCCAGAGTGGATGATTCTCAACATCCTGCCAGTTATTCCACCGGATTTGCGTCCGATGGTCCAACTGGACGGTGGCCGTTTTGCGGCATCTGACCTCAATGACCTCTACCGCCGTGTTATCAACCGGAACAACCGTTTGGCACGCCTCCTGGAACTCAATGCTCCAGGCATCATCGTCCAAAACGAAAAACGGATGCTGCAAGAAGCGGTGGATGCCCTGATTGACAACGGTCGTCGTGGCCGTCCTATCACTGGTCCTGGTGGTCGTCCGCTCAAGTCCCTCAGCCATATGCTGAAAGGGAAACAAGGTCGTTTCCGTCAAAACTTGCTGGGTAAACGGGTTGACTTCTCTGGTCGTTCCGTTATCGCCGTTGGTCCAACTCTCAAGATGTACCAATGTGGTGTTCCACGTGAGATGGCTATCGAGCTTTTCAAACCATTCGTTATGCGTGAAATCGTTGCCCGCGACATCGCTGGTAACGTCAAAGCAGCAAAACGCTTGGTAGAACGTGGCGATGACCGTATCTGGGACATCCTGGAAGAAGTCATTAAAGAACACCCAGTGCTGCTCAACCGCGCACCGACCCTTCACCGTTTGGGTATCCAGGCCTTTGAACCAGTCCTCATCGATGGTAAGGCGCTCCGCCTCCACCCACTGGTCTGTGAAGCCTACAATGCCGACTTTGACGGTGACCAAATGGCCATTCACGTTCCATTGTCAGAAGAAGCGCAAGCAGAAGCTCGTATCCTCATGCTGGCTGCTGAGCACATCCTCAATCCAAAAGACGGTAAACCAGTCGTAACCCCATCTCAGGATATGGTCCTTGGTAACTACTACCTGACCATGGAAGACGCTGGGCGTGAAGGCGAAGGCATGGTCTTTAAGGATGCAGATGAAGCTGTTATGGCCTACCGTAATGGCTATGTCCACCTGCACAGTCGTGTCGGTATCGCGACAGATAGCCTCGATAAACCGTGGACAGAAGACCAAAAACACAAGGTCCTCATGACCACTGTTGGTAAGATTCTCTTTAACGCTATCATGCCAGCTGAATTGCCTTACCTGCAAGAGCCAAACAATGCAAACTTGACAGAAGGCACACCAGACAAGTACTTCTTGACACCAGGTAGTGACATCAAGGCAGCTATTGCTGACTTGGAACTCAACCAACCATTCAAGAAGAAGAATCTTGGAAACATCATCGCTGAAATCTTCAAACGTTTCCGTACGACTGAGACATCTGGCCTTCTGGACCGTTTGAAAGACCTTGGTTACTATCATTCAACTCTTGCTGGTTTGACCGTGGGTATTGCGGATATCCCAGTCATCGACAACAAGGCTGAAATCATCGAAGAATCTCACCACCGTGTGGAACAAATTCAAAAACAATTCCGCCGTGGTATGATCACGGATGATGAACGCTACACTGCTATTACAGACGAATGGCGTTCGGCTAAGGAAAAACTGGAGAAACGCCTGACCGAATCACAGGATCCAAAGAACCCAATCGTTATGATGATGGACTCTGGTGCCCGTGGTAACATCTCCAACTTCTCCCAATTGGCCGGTATGCGTGGACTCATGTCAGCGCCTAACGGACGCATCATGGAGTTGCCAATCCTGTCTAATTTCCGTGAAGGTCTCTCAGTACTCGAAATGTTCTTCTCTACTCACGGTGCCCGTAAGGGTATGACCGATACGGCCCTTAAGACCGCCGATTCAGGTTACCTGACTCGTCGTTTGGTTGACGTGGCCCAAGATGTGATCATCCGTGAAGACGATTGTGGCACAGACCGCGGTCTGGACATTACTTCCATCACTGATGGCAAGGAAATGATTGAGCCACTCGAAGAACGTTTGCAAGGTCGTTACACTAAGAAGTCTGTTAAACATCCTGAAACTGGTGAACTTATCATCGGTCCTAATCAATTGATTACCGAGGATATCGCTCGTCAAATCGTAGCTGCTGGTGTAGAGAAAGTAACCATCCGCTCCGTCTTTACATGTAATACCCGTCACGGTGTCTGCCGTCACTGTTACGGTATCAACTTGGCAACAGGTGAAGCAGTTGAAGTCGGTGAAGCAGTCGGTACCATCGCCGCTCAATCTATCGGTGAACCTGGTACACAGTTGACCATGCGCACCTTCCACACGGGTGGTGTAGCCTCTAACAGCGATATCACACAGGGTCTTCCTCGTGTCCAAGAAATCTTTGAAGCTCGTAACCCTAAAGGGGAAGCGGTTATCACTGAGGTCAAAGGGGAAGTTACTGCCATCGAAGAAGATGCCGCAACTCGGACTAAGAAAGTATTTGTCAAAGGGCAAACAGGCGAAGGCGAGTACGTGGTACCATTTACTGCCCGTATGAAGGTTGAAGTGGGTGACCAAGTGGCACGTGGTGCAGCTCTGACTGAAGGTTCTATCCAGCCTAAACGCCTCCTTGAAGTCCGTGACGTCTTGTCTGTGGAAACGTATCTTCTTTCTGAAGTGCAAAAAGTTTACCGTAGCCAAGGGGTAGAAATCGGCGACAAACACATCGAGGTAATGGTTCGTCAAATGTTGCGTAAAGTACGCATCATGGATCCAGGTGATACAGACCTCCTCATGGGTACCCTTATGGATATCACTGACTTCACGGATGCCAATGCAGAAACTGTTATCTCAGGTGGTGTGCCTGCGACTGCTCGTCCAGTCCTCATGGGTATCACAAAGGCATCTCTGGAGACAAATTCATTCTTGTCTGCCGCATCCTTCCAAGAAACCACTCGAGTTCTTACGGACGCTGCTATCCGTGGTAAACGGGATAACCTGCTCGGACTCAAAGAAAATGTTATCATCGGTAAGATCATCCCTGCTGGTACAGGTATGGCCCGCTACCGCAACCTTGAGCCACAAGCTGTCAATGAAGTTGAAATCATCGAAGATGAAACAACGCCAGAAACTGCTGAAGAATTGGTAACAGAATAAACTGAAA
>CAUTON010000008.1:0-27830 GCA_963539895.1 uncultured Streptococcus sp.
ATTAAAGCAACAGGAACTTGAAACTGCTGAACAAACGAAAACGGAAGTTCAACTACAATTACAGGAAGTACAAACTCAATTGGATCAGTCGACCATTCAGCTGGGGGATAACACTCTCCTTGCCCCTGCTAATGGAGTTATTCATCTCAATTCAGAGGTAGATGGACAGACGATGTGGGCCAAAGGGACAGAAATTGCCCAACTGTATCCAGAAATATCTAACAGCAAGACAGTCAATATTACTTACTATGTTAATACTAACGAAGTCAGCAAGATAAGAACTGGTCAAACTGTGCGTATGACCATTAAAAATTCTAGTAAGGAGAATCTTTTAATTGCGGGGAAAGTTACTTCGATTGCTTCAACGGCAACAAGTGCTGAAAACGAAAACTTGTTTAAGATTGTAGCGGAAGTTCAACTGGATAAAACACTTTCACAGCAACTTAAATATGGTATGGAGGGCAAAGTCGTTTGTATTACAGGGAAAAAGACCTATTTTGAATTACTGAAAGAAAAATTCCTGTCCTTCAAAGATTAAAAAGTGTTATAACCTCTCCCTATACCGCTCACAAAACAGTCATAAGGTTTTCCTATCAGGCTATAAAAAATCTATAATGGTCAAGTGCGGGTGCTTGTGGTATGATAGGTACAGAAATATTTGAAGGAGTCATTTATTTATGAAATTAAAGAAAATTTTAGGTCTGGGCTTGGTCTCAGTGGCAGCGTTCGGTTTGGTGGCGTGTGGTTCGTCTAGTTCAGATGCTTCAAGCGAAGATACAAATACCTTGAAGGTCGGCATCGTCACTTTGGACGAAACGTCTGAGCCAGTTTGGGACAAGGTTTCTGAGTTGGCAGAAGAAGAAGGGGTGACCCTTGACTTAGTCGAATTTGCAGACTATACCCAATTGAATTCAGCCCTTGATAATGGAGAGTTGGATGTCAATGCTTTCCAACACTACAATTTCTTGAACAACTGGAATGAAGAAAATAGCGCTGACTTGGTAGCTGTTGGGGAGACTTACCTGAGTCCAATCAGTCTTTATTCAGGGCTGGATAGCGACGGCAATGCGCTTTACACAGATGTCGAGGACATTGAAGAAGGTTCAACCATTACCATTCCAAATGATGCGACAAACGGCAGCCGTGCCCTTTACGTTTTGCAGTCTGCTGGTTTGATTGAGCTGGGTGTGGAAGATGGAGCGGATGCAACCGTCAATGACATCACATCAAATCCAAAAAATATTGAGATTTTAGAAGTGGATGCGGCTCAAACGGCAGCCAACTTGACCTCGGTGGCAGCATCCGTCATCAATAACGACTACGTCGTCTCAGCAGGTGTCAGCCGTGACACAATCCTTTTCACAGAAGAAGTCAACGCCGCTTCTGAGCAATGGATCAACATCATCGCAGCACAAAGCGACTGGGAAGAATCAGACAAGGCAGACGCCATCAAGACTTTGGTAGCTTCATACCAAACGGATGAAGTAGCACAAATCATCTACGAAGCATCAGACGGCGCAACATTCGGCGCATGGGAAGGTGCACCAGACGTATCCACTTTCGCAGAATAAGAGAAGATTGAGTCTGACTCATTTCAGGCTCGATTTTGTCGTGTTGAAGCAATGTATGAATCATAAGGAGTGAATGAAATTTATGGGTAAGGTCTTGATTGACTTAGAAGCGATTGACATCACCTTCCGCCAGAAAAATCGCACGATTGAGGCGGTCAAGGATGTATCGATCCAGATAGAAGAAGGGGAGATTTATGGGATTGTCGGCTACTCGGGTGCAGGGAAGTCGACTCTGGTCCGTGTCATCAATCTCCTGCAAACACCGACAGCAGGAACCGTTCGTGTGGGGGGAGATGTGCTTTTTGCGGATGGAAAGGTCCAGCTTAAGGGAGCAGCGCTGCGTCACAAGCGGCAAAAAATTGGGATGATTTTCCAGCATTTCAACCTGATGGCGCAAAAAACGGCTTACCAGAATGTCGCCTTTGCTCTGCGCCATTCGGATTTGTCTAAGGAAGACAAGGACAAGAAAGTGCGTGATTTGCTGGACTTGGTTGGTTTGGCGGATCGGGCTGAGAATTATCCTGCCCAACTGTCAGGGGGACAAAAACAACGGGTGGCAATCGCTAGAGCGCTAGCGAATGACCCAGAAATTCTCATCTCAGACGAATCAACTTCTGCCCTTGACCCCAAGACGACTAAGCAAATTTTGGCACTTTTACAGGATTTGAACAAAAAATTGGGCTTGACGGTGGTCATGATTACGCATGAGATGCAGATTGTCAAGGATATCTGCCATAAGGTCGCTGTCATGCAAAATGGGCACCTGATTGAAGAAGGGACGGTGCTGGATATCTTCTCCAATCCGAAAGAAAGTCTGACCCAAGAATTTATTCAGACGGCTTCTGGTATCGAAGAAGCTATGAGCAAGATTGAAAAGCAAGACATGGTGAAAAATCTAGCTGCCAACTCTCTTCTGGTCCAGCTTAAATATGCTGGTACGGCAACAGATGAACCTCTCCTCAACGAGATTTACAAAAACCACCAAGTGACGGCCAATATCCTCTACGGCAATATCGAGATTTTGGACAATGTGCCAGTCGGGGAGATGGTGGCGGTGCTGGCGGGCGAGGCGGCTGCTCTCGAGGCTGCTCAAGCTGATATCCACGCTGCTGGTGTGCAGCTGACTATTTTAAAGAAAGGAGCCTAAGCTATGTTGACAGGATTAACTGCTAGTGCAAATCAAGGCTTGCAGGGCTGGTTTTTGGACTATTTTGAGCATACCATCAAGATTGGGCTGACAGGTCCGAACTCCTGGCTCCAAGCCATTCAAGATACCCTTTATATGACAGCTGTGGCTTTTGTCATCGGGGGAGCGATTGGCCTTGTGATTGGTCTCTTTCTGGTCTTGACAGGTCCAAATGGTGTCCTGCAAAATCGCCTTGTTTTCCGCATTTTAGACCTCTTCACCTCTATTTTCCGTGCCATTCCTTTTATCATTATGCTGGCGCTGTTGAAGGGTTTGACCATGCTGATTATGGGGACGACGATCGGCTTACAGGCTGCGCTGGTGCCTTTGGTTGGGTCAACTTTTCCTTTCTTTGCCCGCCAGGTACAGGTGGTGCTCTCCGAGATGGACGGTGGGGTCATCGAGGCTGCGCAGGCTTCAGGAGCGACAACTTTTGATATTATCAAAGTTTACTTATCAGAAGGTCTTCCTGATTTGATTCGGGTGTCAACGGTGACCCTGATTTCACTCATCGGTGAGACGGCCATGGCCGGGGCGATTGGTGCAGGCGGACTTGGGAATATCGCGGTTGTCAAGGGCTATAATCAGTCTCACTACGACGTGACCATCGTGGCAACTGTCCTTGTTGTCCTCATCGTCTTTTCTCTTCAGTTGATTGGGGATTTCCTCACGAAAAGAATTAGCCATAAATAGCATTCCCTTTGGAAAACATGCTATACTAGACCCGTAAACGATTTCCAAAACGGAGAACATCATGAAAACTTATACAATGAACAATGGCCTGACCATTCCAGCGGTCGGCTTTGGAACCTTTAATTCAGCTGTCGAGGAAGTCTATGCTGCGGTCCTTGCGGCCCTCAAAGCTGGCTACCGTCATATCGACACCGCCGCTTATTATGGCAATGAAGACTGGATTGGCAAGGCCATCAAGGATTCAGGGATTCCGCGTGAAGAACTCTTTATCACAACCAAACTCTGGAACGATGCCCACGGCTACGAAGAAGCAAAGACTGCTCTCAAAGCTTCACTTGAAAAGCTGCAGCTGGATTATCTGGACCTCTATCTCATCCATTGGCCAAATCCTGTCAATCTGCGTGACCGCTGGCAATCAGCCAATGCTGACAGCTGGCGTGCTATGGAAGAAATGGTGGCAGAAGGTCTCATCAAGACCATCGGCGTCAGCAACTTCCTTGTCCATCATATGGAGGAGCTACTGAAGACCGCGAAAATCGTGCCTGCCGTTAACCAATTGCGCCTTGCGCCAGGTGTCTATCAGGCTGAAATCGTTGATTACTGTAAAGAAAAAAATATCGTCCTTGAAGCCTGGAGTCCGCTGGGACGCGGCGAACTCTTCACCCATCCAACTATGGTCGCACTGGCTGAAAAATATGGCAAAACCGTCGCTCAAGTCGCTCTTGCTTGGTCCTGGGCACAAGGCTTCCTGCCCCTGCCTAAGTCTGTGACAGAAAGCCGCATCATCGAAAACCTGGACTTCCAAGACATCGAGCTGTCTGCTGAAGACATCGCAGCCATCACCGCCATTGAGGGAGTGACGGGGGCTTATGACCCAGATAATACCAATTTCTAATGGCACGATTTTGGGTTGGGGTGGTGTCTGAAAGCCACGTTAAGTTGGCCGTTGATGGAGGGTTTGCTCAAGTTTGTCATGGCAAGAAAGGGCCGCTCGGTCGCATGAAGGCTGGAGACTACATCCTCTACTACAGTCCAAAGACCGATATGAAAGCCGACCAGCCCCTTCAGGCCTTTACCGCTGCAGGCAAGATGCTGGACGACAAGGTCTATCCTTTTCAGATGGCAGAGGATTTCATCCCCTATAGGCGCGGTGTTTTCTACTACCAGCCTGTCCGATCTTGCCCGATTGAGCTGGCGCGCCAGCATCCAGAGTGGAAGGACTATGCCAGTCAACTCCGCTATGGGTTGTTTGAGGTGAGTAAGGATTTTTACCTGACGATTTTTAATGAGATGAAGTTGTAAGGAGTGGATTGTCCCGCTCCTTTTTTGTCTTTTTTCCTTAAGTTTTGTTTAAGTCAAACTTGATAAACTGCTGTCATCACATTTTGGGAGGAATTCATTCATGAATTTTATCAAGCGTGCCTGGCTGGTTTTGCTAGCTAAAAAGGGGCGTACAACTTTGCTGACCTTGGTGACCAGCGCCATTCTGATTTTTGTGCTAGCTGGATTGACCATTAAGAATGCCGCAGATTCAGCGGTCGAAGCAGCAAAAAGTGAAGCGGGTGCAACAGTGACTCTGCAAGTGAACCGCGAAGCCATGATGCGGGCTTTTGGTCCCGACAGTGAAGAGAGCGATGCTAGTTCGAATTCAGCTGACGAAGGAACGACGTCCATTTCTTTAGAAACCGCAGAAAGCGTTGCTGAAAAAGATGATGTTGCCTCTTATTTCTTCACGACGACCACCACTGCCACAGCGGGTGACGATATTGAGGCCATTTCAACAAGCTCGTCGGATGACACGACTAGTGACTCGTCAACGACGGATAGTGCTTCTGAGAATAATGCACCAGGTGGGAACATGCCAAGTGGTGGCGGAATGGAGATGACATCGGGTGATTTCACCATCACGGGTGTTAATGCGACAAGCAGCGTCAGCGACTTTACATCAGGGACCAGTGAAATCACCGACGGAGTCGGTATCACAGAAGATACCGCAGACATGGAAGCTGTCATTTCTTCGGACCTAGCGGAAGCAAATGGTCTGGCAGTCGGCGATACCTTTACCGTGACAACAACGGTGGATGATGTGGAGACGTCTTACACGCTGACGATCGTTGGTATTTATGAAAATAGCTCGACAGCGACCATGGCGCAGATGATGAATAATGCGTCCAACCCGCAAAACAACATCTATACCAATATCACAACGGCTAACACCATGAAAGGGGAGACGGATGCACTGGACTCAGCTACCTACACCCTGTCTGACCCTGAATCCGTGACGGACTTTGCTGCTGAAGTTGAGTCTGAAATTGACACGGACCTTTACTCAGTAACTAGCTCAGATGAGATTTACCAACAGATGCTTTCTCCGCTCAATAACATCTCTTCGATTGCACAGAATATCGTGATTTTGGTGGCTATCGCGGGAGCTATTATCCTTACGCTTATCATTATTCTCAGCATCCGTGAGCGACGCTACGAAATCGGTGTTCTCATGAGTCTGGGTGAAAGTCGCCTCAAGATTATTGGCCAATTTTTCATGGAACTGTTCTTAGTGACTCTCGTATCCATCTGTATAGCAACCCTAGCAGGTAATTTTGTTGGCAATGCGCTAGGAAATCAGCTTCTGTCATCCTCAACATCGACCAGCACGGAGCAAGTGTCTGCTGGTCCTGGTGCAAATGGCAATGCATCTGATCAAGCGCCGGGTGGGACAGATGAAAGTTCAGACAGCACAGACGCACAAGCTCCAGGCGGCGGAGGTGGCATGGGCGAGATGATGGACATGGTCTCAGGCTCTACAGCCGTGGATGAATTGGACATCAAGCTCACGGTTGCTGATGTTGCCAAATTGGGGGGGATCGCGCTGATCATTTCCTTTATCTCGACAATCCTAGCCAGCATCGGTATTATCCGTATGAAGCCAAAAGAAATCCTCTCATCCAACTAGAAAGGGCGAAACATGACATTGACTATCCAAAACGTCGGCTACTGGTACACCACTAACCCCGACGACTACCTCTTCAAAGAGGTGAATCTCACTTTTGAGAAGGGCAAAATGTACTCTATTTTGGGGCAATCTGGTAGCGGAAAGACCACCTTTCTCTCCCTGCTCGCAGGGCTCGATGCGCCGAAGGCGGGGGAGATTCTCCTAGACGGCCAGCCTATTCAGCAGAGCGGCTTGAGCCAGTATCGGAAGAATGCCGTTTCCACTATTTTCCAATCTTACAATCTCATGACCTATATGACGGCTCGACAAAATGTACAGACAGCGCTTGAAATTTCAGGTGTGACAGTTGACAAGGAAAAAATCGAAGAGCTCTTTGAGCAAGTCGGTATTGAAAGGGCCTTAATCGATAAGCCTGTCCTTCAGCTTTCAGGTGGGCAGCAGCAGCGGGTTGCTATCGTCCGAGCCTTGGCGACAGGACACGATATTATCATTGCTGACGAACCAACCGGGAATCTAGATGAGGAAACAACTCAGGAAATTGTCAAGATTTTCAAAGAAATCGCCCACCAGCAAGATAAGACAGTCATCATCGTCACCCACGAAACAGCTGTCGCTCAAGAGACAGATATCACTTACGAACTCAAGAAGAAGGAATTCTCACTTGTCAACGGAACAGCATAAAAAGAATAGACAACCCTTTTATTTTCTGCTATAATACCAATCAAGAAAGAATCTTGTTTTCGAAAGACATCTCAAGCGAGTTCGGGGCAGTGGGAGCCGAATGGTAGTGGAAAATAAGCTGGCACTTTCGGTCACAATCTAAACACAAATGAAGTCATAAATTAGGGTGGAACCGCGTCTTAGCGCCCCTATGCGAAAGCATTAGGAGTCGGATGGGGTTCTTTTTGCTATACTGTCGCAAGAAAATTATTATGGAGGACACTATGTCTAATAAACTCACATTTCAAGAGATTATTTTAACATTACAACAATACTGGAATGACCAGGGTTGTATGCTCATGCAGGCTTATGACAATGAAAAAGGGGCGGGGACGATGAGTCCCTACACCTTCCTGCGAGCTATCGGGCCTGAGCCGTGGAATGCGGCCTATGTGGAGCCCTCACGTCGTCCAGCGGATGGTCGTTATGGGGAAAATCCAAACCGTCTTTACCAACACCACCAGTTCCAAGTGGTCATGAAGCCTTCACCATCAAACATCCAAGAGCTCTATCTGGAGTCTCTGGAAAAATTGGGCATTAACCCGCTAGAGCATGACATCCGCTTCGTTGAGGACAACTGGGAAAATCCATCGACTGGTTCAGCTGGTCTAGGTTGGGAAGTATGGCTCGACGGGATGGAAATCACGCAGTTCACTTATTTCCAACAGGTCGGTGGTCTTGCGACATCACCAGTAACCGCTGAGGTGACTTATGGATTGGAACGTTTGGCTTCCTACATTCAAGAAGTAGATTCGGTTTATGATATCGAGTGGGCACCTGGTGTCAAATACGGTGAAATTTTCTTGCAACCTGAGTTTGAACATTCCAAATATTCATTCGAGATTTCAGACCAAGATATGCTTCTAGAAAACTTTGAGAAATTTGAGAAAGAAGCGGGCCGTGCTTTGGAAGAGGGATTGGTTCACCCAGCCTATGATTATGTCCTCAAATGTTCGCATACCTTTAACCTCTTGGATGCGCGTGGCGCCGTCTCTGTGACGGAGCGTGCTGGCTACATCGCTCGCATCCGTAACCTGGCCCGTGTCGTTGCCAAAACCTTTGTCGCAGAACGCAAAAAACTCGGCTTCCCACTCTTGGACGAAGAAACACGAGCAATCTTGCTAGCTGATGATGGAGAATAGGATTAGCACTGGCAAAAAAAGACACATTCGAAGAAAGGAACTGAACACGGGCTACGGACTGTGTCAAAAAGACAAAGACTTCCTAGGTGCAAGCACCTACGTCGCTTTGCTATTTTGACGGTGTCCGCTAAACGCCCTTGGCATCTTAATTATGACAAAAAATCTATTAATCGAACTTGGACTGGAAGAACTTCCAGCCTACGTGGTCACACCAAGTGAAAAACAACTGGGAGAGCGCTTAGCAACTTTCTTAAGCGACAACCGCCTCTCTTATGATACAATTCAAACTTTTTCAACCCCTCGTCGTTTAGCGGCTCGGGTAACAGGCCTTGCAGGTCAACAGACCGATTTAACAGAGGATTTCAAGGGCCCTGCTAAGAAAATTGCGCTTGATGCTGAGGGCAATTACACCAAAGCAGCGGAAGGTTTTGTGCGTGGAAAAGGTTTGACAACGGATGACATCGAATTCCGTGAAGTAAAAGGCGTTGAGTACCTCTATGTCACTAAAAATGAAGCTGGGAAACCTGCCAAGGAAGTCCTTGAACAGGTGACAGCAGTCTTATCTAGCCTGACTTTCCCTGTCAGCATGCATTGGGCTAAAAACAGTTTTGAATATATCCGTCCGGTTCATACTTTGGCAGTTCTCTTGGATGATGAGGCACTGGATCTTGATTTCTTGGATATTCATTCTGGACGTGTCAGCCGAGGTCACCGTTTCTTGGGTCACGAGGTTCAAATTGCTAGCGCTGATTCATACGAAGACGACTTGCGCGCAGCTTTTGTCATCGCAGATGCAACCGAACGTGAGGGCATGATCCTTGAGCAAATCAAGGCCATTGAAGCAGAGCAAAATGTACAGGTAGAAATTGATGCTGACCTCCTCAACGAAGTCCTCAACCTAGTTGAATACCCAACAGCTTTCATGGGTTCATTTGATGCCAAATACTTGGATGTCCCAGAAGAAGTCTTGGTGACTTCCATGAAAAATCACCAGCGCTATTTTGTGGTCCGTGATCAAGCTGGCAAACTCATGCCAAACTTTATCTCTGTGCGTAACGGGAATGCGGAGCACATTGAAAATGTTGTTAAAGGCAATGAAAAAGTGCTGGTTGCACGTCTGGAAGATGGGGAATTTTTCTGGCGTGAAGATCAAAAACTCAAGATTGAAGACTTGGTGGCTAAACTAGCTAATGTGACCTTCCATGAGAAAATAGGTTCTCTATCTGAACACATGAACCGTGCCAAAGTCATCGCTGATTACTTGGCTGAAAAGGCTGGACTTTCTGCAAATGAGACAGCAGCAGTGGTGCGTGCGGCGGAAATTTACAAATTTGACCTCTTGACGGGTATGGTTGGCGAATTTGATGAATTACAAGGTATCATGGGTGAAAAATATGCCCTTCTAGCAGGTGAGGATGCTGCGGTGGCGACAGCTATTCGTGAGCATTACTTGCCAAATTCGGCTGATGGTGAACTGCCTGAAACCAAGGTTGGCGCGGTGCTTGCTCTTGCTGACAAATTAGACACGCTTTTGTCATTCTTCTCAGTTGGGCTTATCCCGTCTGGCTCTAACGATCCTTACGCTCTTCGCCGTGCGACAGCGGGGATTGTCCGTATTCTGGATGCCTTTGGCTGGACCATTCCAATGGATGAGTTGGTGAACAACCTATACAGTCTCAGCTTTGACAGTCTGACCTACGACAATAAGGCTGACGTTATCGCCTTTATCAAGGCGCGTGTCGACAAGATGATGGCAGGGGCACCGAAAGATATTCGTGAGGCGGTACTCGCAGGTTCGACTTTTGTCGTACCAGATATGTTGGCAGCAGCGGAAGCCTTGACAAAAGCTAGTCAAGCAGATGGCTACAAGTCAGCTGTTGAGTCTCTTTCTCGTGTCTTTAATTTGGCTGAGAAAGCTGACGCAAAAGTGACAGTGGACAGCTCTCTATTTGAAAATGAGCAAGAAAAAGCCCTCTTTGCAGCAGTCGATGCCCTGCAATTAACCGGAACAGCTAATGAAAAGCTTGCTCAACTCTTTGAACTCAGCCCAGTTATTGACGCCTTCTTTGATAATACTATGGTCATGGCAGAAGACCCTGTTCTAAAAAATAATCGCTTAGCTCTGCTTGCCTCCCTGACAAGAAAAGCGGAAACAGTAGCGAAATTTAACCTTCTGAATACCAAGTAGGGGGTGAAATAATGGACCAAGCTAAAATCAATCGCATCAATGAACTTGCGAAAAAGAAAAAACATGAGGGTTTGACTGCTGAGGAAAAGGTAGAGCAGGCCAAGCTCCGTGAAGAGTACATCGAAGGTTATCGTCGCTCCATTCGTCACCACATCGAGGGAATCAAGCTGGTGGACGAAGAGGGGAATGATGTCACACCTGAGAAGCTTCGTCAAGTGCAACGTGAAAAAGGCCTTCACGGTCGCTCACTAGACGATCCAAATTCATAATCAGAGCCGTTCAGCACTGCTGGACGGTTTTTGAAAATATTTTTTATAGATGAAAAATCAAGTTTTTAAAAGCAGTTGGAGGAAATATTCCTTATTGGCATTGCTTTTATTCTCCCTAAAAATGTGGTAAAATAAGATGATAAACTGATAGAATGGGAGTCGAGTATGCGTTGTCCAAAATGTAATAGTCTTAAATCCAGCGTCGTCGATAGCCGTCAGGCTGAAGATGGTAATACCATCCGTAGACGTCGCGAATGCGAACAGTGTGGCCATCGCTTCACCACCTACGAACGTGTCGAAGAAAAAACCTTGGTTGTGGTCAAAAAAGATGGGACTCGTGAGCAATTTTCACGGGAAAAAATCTTTAATGGCATCATCCGTTCTGCTCAGAAACGTCCAGTGACTAGCGCTGAAATCGAAGAAGTGGTCAATCGCATCGAGCAGCAGGTTCGCGCTCAGAGTGATAACGAGGTTGAAAGTGATGTGATTGGCAATCTGGTCATGGAAGAACTGGCCGAATTGGACGAAATCACCTATGTGCGTTTTGCCTCTGTCTACCGCTCCTTCAAGGATGTGGGTGAGCTGGAAAGTCTGCTAAAACAGATCACCAAAGGTCCAAAGCATAGAAAATAAAGCCTATGAATCTAAACCAAACATTTTCTTTTGTGAAAAATCGGAAAATCAGTCCTGACTATATCAGCTTGATTCGCTGTTATCAGCCGATTTTAGGACTCGAGGCTTTTGCCCTCTATCATCTGCTCCTAGCCTGGTACGACAATGGCGTGGGGCGCTACGCTCTCAGTCAGCTCCTCAACCAGCTTAATTTCGGCACACAGAAATTAGCGCAGGCTTTTGATTTGCTTATGGGGATGGGACTGTTGGACATCTATCAAGAGGAGGGCAATCTAGTCCTCTTGCCGCAGGCTCCGCTTGCGGTGGTAGATTTCCTTGCGCACCCCGCTTATCAGGCTCTTTTAACCAAGAAAATCGGAGAGGCAGCAGTCAGCCAACTGTCAGTCAACCAACCTACAGACAGCAATATCACCAAGTCCTTTTCTCAGGTCTTTGACATGGAGGGTAATCCTGTCCCAGCGATGGCAGTGAGTGATGCTTTTAACCTAGAAGGCTTTAAGGAACTGATGGCCAAGGACGATCTTCGTTTTGCCGATGAAAAAGCAGATGTTCTGGCTCTAATCCATGTAGCAGAGAAGGAACATCTCTCTTGGGTGCAAGTCTACCAGTTGGCTAAGGCAACTGCCGTAGGACAGGTTATCTCGGTCAAGAGGCTAATGCAAAAGGCTACGAGTCCAAGTCCACAAACGAGTGACTTTTCAACTCAAGAGCGAGCTGTCATCCGAGAACTCAAGGCTCAACAGCCCTTAGATTTCCTGACCTTCCTCAAGAATCGTAAAAAAGCAGTGGTGACACAACCTGAAAAAGCATTCCTACAGCAATTTGCTGGGATGGGTCTGCTAGACGAGGTCATCAATGCCATCGTTTTTTACACTCTGAGCAAGGTTGATTCAGCCAACCTCAATGAAAAATATGCACTAAAAGTCGCCAATGATTTTTCCTACAAGGGGATTGCTTCTGCAGAAGAGGCAATCATTGCCCTGCGCGATAAGCCTAAAGGAAAAACGCAGAAAAAAACTAGCAATCCAGTTGTCAGCAACATCCCTGAGTGGAGCAAGAAGGAAGTCAGTACAGAAAAAACAGCCCACGGGCAAGCTCAGCTGGACGCCTTGCGCCAGCAGATGCTGGCCAATGAAGCCAAAGGAGGTGACTAGATGGAGTCTATCCAAGAACAGATTAAGGACAGAATTAGCCCAGTCCGTCAAAGTTATGAAGAACTGCGCCGAGAGGTATTAGCAGACCCAGATGTTCAGGGCTTTATTCAGGCTCACCACTTGTCTAGTCAGGAAATCGAGCGGTCGGTTTCTAAATTTAGCGAATACGTAACGGAGCGGGATAAGTTTACTCTTAAGAAATCTGACTATATAGCAGAGGGTTACCAGCCAATTCTCATTATGAATGAAGGCTATGCGGACGTTTCTTACTTAGAGACCGAGCAGCTCATTGCCTATCGTCGTGAAGAGGCAGTAAAAGGGCGAATTCGCCTGATTAGTCTCCCTGCTAGCTTGCGGAATATTTCTGGTCAGGACCTGGATTTTTCGGATGAAAATCGCATAGCGGTCTACCAAGCCATCAAAGAGATTGTTAATCAGAAGGGGCAAAGTAACCAAGGCCTCTATCTCTATGGCAATTTTGGGATTGGCAAGAGCTACCTCATGGCCTATCTGGCCCATCAGCTGTCTAAGCAGCACCGACTTTCGACGACCATGCTGCATTATCCGACATTTACAGTTGATATCAAAAATGCCATCAAGGATGCTTCTGTCAAGGAGAAAATCGATGAATTAAAAAGTGCTCAGGTCCTGATTTTAGATGATATTGGGGCTGAGCAGCCCAGCTCGTGGGTGCGTGATGATGTTCTTCAAGTCATCCTCCAGCACCGTATGCAGGAAAATTTACCGACCTTTTTCACCTCCAATTTCTCTTTTGATGAGTTAGAGCGACATTTCGCCGCTGGAAAAAATGGAGATGAGACTTGGCAGGCCAAACGGGTCATGGAACGCATCCGCTACCTGGCTAAGGAAATCAATCTAGAAGGGAAGAACCGTCGTTATGTCTGAAACTATTAAACTCATGAGGGCCCACACATCCGTGCGCCGCTTTACCGAAGAAAAAATCTCTGCGGATACTCTCAAAACGATCATTGAAGCAGGACGAGCAGCTTCAAGTTGGAAGAATTTTCAGTCTTACTCGATTGTGGTAGCCCAATCTGAGGAGAAAAAACAAGCCCTCTTTGACCTCTTGCCACAAAAGGCACTTTTGCAAGCATCTGCTGTCCTTCTCTTTGTGGGAGATCTCAACCGGGCTGAAACGGCAGTTTCCATGCACGGGGCAGACTTTGATGGCAAGGGTCCTGAAAACCTCTTGATTTCATCTGTTGATGCGGCACTTGCTGGGCAAAATACGCTGCTTGCAGCTGAAAGTCTGGGCTACGGCGGTGTCTTTATCGGCATGATTCGCCAAGTGGGAGACCAAGTGGCTGAGCTATTCAACTTGCCAGACTATACTTATCCTGTCTTTTGTATCGCACTTGGTAAGCCTCTTTACACTAATGAGGTCAAACCACGTCTGCCATATGAGGCAGTGGTCTTTGATGAGGAATACAAGGTGCAGGGTGAGGATGTCATCAAAGCATATGATGCTGTCCAGACAGACTATGCAGGCAGTCGCCAGACAGAACTCTGGTCAGAACGCCTGGTGGCGCAGTTTGCTCAGGCAGAACAGCCTGAGACCAAATTGCTCCTAGAAAAAAAGAAACTATACTAGAATTGAGAAACTATGGCTTTACCGACTATTGCCATCGTTGGACGCCCCAACGTTGGAAAATCAACTTTATTTAACCGGATCGCGGGCGATCGGATTTCCATCGTGGAAGATGTGGAAGGAGTGACCAGGGACCGGATTTACGCGACAGCCGAGTGGCTCAATCGCAAGTTTTCCATTATTGACACAGGCGGGATTGACGACGTGGACGCGCCCTTTATGGACCAAATCAAGCACCAAGCTGAGATTGCCATGGATGAAGCTGATGTCATCGTCTTTGTGGTTTCTGGGAAAGAAGGGATTACGGATGCGGACGAGTATGTGGCGCGTATCCTCTACAAGACCCACAAACCTGTCATCCTTGCGGTCAATAAGGTGGACAATCCTGAAATGCGCAGCGACATCTATGACTTCTATGCCCTTGGCTTAGGGGATCCTTACCCAGTGTCCTCCGTCCACGGGATTGGGACGGGGGATGTGCTGGATGCCATTGTGGAAAATCTGCCGACAGAAGTCGAAGCTGAAAATCCTGATGTCATCAAGTTCAGCCTCATTGGCCGTCCAAATGTGGGCAAATCCAGCCTGATTAACGCTATCCTTGGTGAAGATCGGGTCATTGCCAGCCCAGTGGCTGGAACGACTCGCGATGCCATCGATACTCATTTTACCGATGAAGAGGGTCAAGAGTTTACCATGATCGATACCGCAGGCATGCGCAAATCTGGTAAGGTCTATGAAAATACCGAGAAATACTCGGTCATGCGGGCTATGCGGGCTATCGACCGCTCCGATGTGGTCCTCATGGTCCTCAATGCGGAAGAGGGCATTCGGGAGTACGACAAGCGGATTGCGGGCTTCGCTCATGAGGCAGGAAAAGGGATCATCATTGTCGTCAACAAGTGGGATACGCTTGAAAAAGACAATAAGACCATGCAGAATTGGGAAGCGGATATCCGTGATGAGTTCCAATACCTATCATATGCCCCCATTATTTTTGTGTCTGCTCTGACCAAGCAACGTCTCCACAAGTTGCCAGCTATGATCAAGGGTATCAGCGAGAGCCAGAATACTCGTATCCCGTCGGCTGTGCTTAATGATGTTATCATGGATGCCATTGCCATCAATCCGACACCGACAGACAAAGGCAAACGCCTGAAAATCTTCTATGCGACACAGGTGGCCACCAAGCCACCGACTTTTGTGGTCTTTGTCAATGAAGAAGAGCTCATGCACTTTTCTTACCTACGTTTCTTGGAAAATCAAATCCGCAAGGCCTTCGTCTTTGAAGGCACACCGATTCACCTGATTGCACGGAAACGGAAATAATATACCAACGCACCATCGTGTGCGTTTTTCTATTACCAAAATTTAATAAAAAAGAACTGAAAGGCCATCTACAAATGTGGTATAATGAAATGATACGGTAAAGGAGAAAGATATGAGTCGTTTGATGCCAGGACGCGTACGTCAGGAGGGGATTGCCCTCTATGAGGCAGGCCTTTTACAAGTGATAGAACAGAATGAAGAAAAGCTGGTCGCTAGTGTAGAGGACGAGATTTTTTCATATGAGATGGTGGCTGATATCATGCAGTGCACGTGCGACCAATTCGCCCAAAAAGGGTATTGCACTCACATGGCAGCAGTGGAATATTTTCTGAAAAATAATGTAGAAGGTCGAGATCTTGTTCAGGCTCTGCAAGAAGAAAATCAGCTTCAGGATGAAATGGCTGAGCAGGCCTCTTTTGGCAGTGCTTTTTTGGAGAAAATTTTGCCGAGTGATGCTTCGGTGGAGGTCAAGTATTGTCTGTCAGCTCACGGTCAGCTGCTCCCTTATGATGACAATATTGACTGGACCTTGAAAATTAACCGTCTGCCAGATAGTCGGGGCTACATCGTGCGGGACGTAGCTACCTTTTTACAGACGGTTCGCAAAAGCGGCTATTATCAGATTGGGAAAAATTATTATGAGCCACTCTCTTTAACTGCTTTTGATGTGGCTAGTCAGGATTTGATCCGTTTCTTGTGGCAGCTGGTGCCTGAAAAGGCTGGATTTGACAGCCAGTATGGCCGAACCCTGCGCCTCCCCTTGCCCCAGCTGGAGGATGGTCTAGACCTTCTTAACAGCCTTCATCACTTCTCTTTTGAGGCTGATGGGGAATCGTATTCCCAGCTGTACACTTATCCACTCACGGCAGATGCCGGTATTTTTTCGACCGAGCTGACGGTTCAGCAGCGCATCATTACCTTATCCATCACTGGGAAATCCCATCGTAGTCTCTTTCATGGCGCCTACCTGCAACACCAAAATGGTCTCTACGCTGTCCAGTATGAGCAACGTGCCCTGCTAGAAGCACTAGCTAATCTAGGAAAGGAATCTGTAAAAACCATCCAGTTTGGCTTTAAAGACCAGGAAAAAGTAGCGCTGGCCCTGATGGAATTTGAACGGATTGGGACCGTGTCTGCACCACAGCGTTTTCGGGTTGTCAGCTTGCGTCCGCAGTTTGATTTTACGCTAGCCACTGATGGGGGGATTGATTTGGCACTGACCTTGGAAGGCGGGGGCTACCATGTTAGAAGTCAAGAAGACCTAGACAGTCTGCCCTTCTTTAGCAATGTTCAAGAGTTGAATCGGGTGAAAAATCTTCTTGTCCAAGCTAAGTTTCAAGGTTTTTTCAAGGCTCATAGGGATGCTCTGACAGAAGAAGCATTGTACCAACTTTACTCTCAAGACCTACCCAAGTTCCGTTCGCTAGGGGCCGTCAAATTCTCTAAAGAACTCTCTGATTTGTTTGTAACGGATGGCCCAAATGTGAACCTTGACCTAGCGGGCAATCTGCTAGATGTTTCCTTTGATTTTACAGGGATAGCTGAGGAAGAAATCACTGCCGCTCTGTCGAGCCTGCTAGCTGATGAGGATTACTATCGCAGTCGTGATGGGCGGATGCTTATTTTTGACGAGGAAACAAAAAAGGTCAGTCAAACCTTACAACAGCTGCGAGCGCAATTTGGCCAAAATGGGCATGCGAATCTAGATCGATTGTCAGGTCTGCGCCTCAGTAGTCAGCTGTCAGGCCATCAGCAAGTACACTTTTCAGAAAGTTTTCATCAGTTGGCCTATGATTTGGCCCATCCTGAGGCATTTCACATTCAAACTCCAAGTGTTCAAGCAGACTTGCGAGATTACCAAGAATTGGGGGTGAAGTGGCTGTCCATGCTGGATTCTTACGGTTTTGGTGGAATTTTAGCAGACGATATGGGCTTGGGAAAGACGCTTCAGACCATCGCTTTTTTGCGAAATCAGCTAGAAGAGACGTCCAAGGTCTTGATTTTAGCGCCCTCCAGTCTCATTTATAATTGGGAAGAAGAATTTGCCAAGTTTGCACCAGATGTTGAGACTCTAGTCGTCTATGGTACCAAAGCCGAGCGACAAAACCTGCTCCGTCTGCCACATCAAGTCGCTATCACCAGCTATGCTTCTTTTCGTCAGGATAAGGATTTGTACCGCAAGGAGCGCTTTGACTACCTCATTTTGGATGAAGCTCAAGTCATGAAAAATGCTCAGACTAAGACTGCTCAAGCCTTGCGAGATTTTGAAGTTGGAGCTTGCTTTGCCCTGTCGGGGACTCCGATTGAAAATCATCTGACAGAAATTTGGTCCATTTTCCAGATAGTCTTGCCAGGATTATTGCCAGGAAAGACCGAGTTTGGGAAATTATCAGCAGAAGAAGTCGCCAAACTCATTCAGCCCTTTATTCTTCGTCGTCGTAAAGAAGAAGTTTTGCAGGAATTGCCAGATTTGATCGAAGTCACGGTGCAAAATGAGTTAACCGAGGGACAGAAAGCCCTTTACCTAGCTCAATTACGCCAGATGCAAGCGACTGTCAGTCGTATCAGCGATACGGAAATCCATCAACGGAAGCTAGAAATCCTCTCAGGAATTACGCGATTGCGTCAGATTTGCGATAGCCCCGCCCTCTTTTTGGATGATTATAAGGGGGGGAGTGGCAAGTTGGCTGCCCTGAAGGAGCTGTTGTTGCAATTGCGAGAAGGGGGCCATCGAACGCTGATTTTTTCTCAATTTAGGCCAATGCTAGAATTGATTGAGACCGAGTTGGCGGATTTGGGCTTGGATTATTATAAATTGACGGGCTCCACTCCAGCTGGGGAACGGCAAGAAATGACGCGCGCCTTCAACTCAGGAAGCCGTGATGCCTTTCTCATTTCGCTCAAGGCTGGTGGCGTCGGTCTCAACCTGACAGGAGCAGACACTGTCATCCTGGTCGACCTCTGGTGGAATCCTGCTGTCGAAGAGCAGGCCATCAGTCGTGCCCACCGCATGGGGCAGACCGAAAAAGTGGAATGTTATCGCCTCATTACCCGTGGAACTATTGAAGAAAAAATTCTCCTCCTGCAAGAAAGCAAAAAAAATCTAGTCACGACCGTCCTTGATGGTAATGAAAGCCGGGCTAGCATGACGGTTGAAGAGATTCGCGAGATTTTAGGTATCCCCTAAAAAGGCTCTAGCTGTGCTAAATGTAGAAATATGCTATAATAGTCTGTTGAAAGGATTAGCTTATGATGAGAAACCAATCACATTTTCCACTAGTAGCCGATGATGAGCTAGTAGTGGGACAAAATCCTCAGATGGAGCTATATGATGAGATGGATCTCATTAGCAATATCAAGGGACCTTATCAAGAAAAATTCATTGGGACACCAGTAGCTAGACAAGAGCAGCAGACGATTGTGGATCGCAATCTAGAAGAAGACCTCTTGCCACCTTTGTTCGAAGCACACAAAAGTCCCTATTCACGACGCGAGCGCAAACATAGCAACTCTCAGCCGAAAGCTGGTGAGAAGACACAAGGCCAATTAGCGCGTGAGGCGGCCCGTGAAGACCTAAAGAAAAAGCGGTCAGCAGCCTATCTGCAAGATGAAAAACCTGCACCAGCGCGTGTCTTTAAAAAGTCAGAGACCCCAACTGTTCCTATAAAGGTAAACTCTAAGGAGACCGTCAGTCATTTGACGCATTTGGCAGACAGGCTCCGCCAGACAGACTATATCCTAGCTGACATGCCAGCTGTCTATGGCCTGGATAAGGAAAGCCGCGAACAGCAGACACCCGTCAAGAAAAATTCCTATGATTTCTTAAGAAAAAGTCAGGTCTACAACTACCCTGAACGCCGTCAGCAACGGGAACACCAACTGGCACAGGAACTCAATTTGAATTACATGGAAGAGGAAAAATAATGACCAAAACCTATCATTTTATCGGCATTAAAGGCTCAGGCATGAGTGCTCTTGCCCTCATGCTCCACCAAATGGGCCACAAGGTGCAAGGCTCCGATGTGGACAAGTATTACTTTACCCAGCGGGGACTGGAGCAGGCTGGTATTGCCATCTTACCTTTTGATGAAAAGAATATCACAGCTGATGTGGAGCTGATTGCCGGCAATGCCTTCCGTCCTGATAACAATGTCGAAATTGCCTATGCCGATGCCAACGGTATCAGCTATAAGCGATATCACGAGTTTCTGGGGGAGTTCATGACCCAGTTTACCAGCCATGGGGTAGCGGGTGCCCACGGCAAGACATCGACGACAGGTCTTCTGGCCCATGTCATGCGCAATATCGCCGATACCAGCTATCTGATTGGAGACGGGACAGGCCGAGGATCTGCCAACAGCCAGTACTTCGTCTTTGAGTCGGACGAGTATGAGCGCCACTTCATGCCCTACCATCCTGAGTATAGCATCATTACCAACATCGACTTTGACCACCCAGACTACTTTACCAGCCTCAAGGATGTCTTTGATGCCTTTAATGCTTATGCTAAGCAAGTTACAAAAGGTCTCTTTGTTTATGGTGAGGATGCTGAGTTGCGTAAGATTACGGCACCAGCACCGATTTACTACTATGGCTTTAAGGACAATAACGACTTCGTCGCTTTTGATGTCAAACCGTCAACGACAGGCAGCCAGTTCAAGGTTCGCCGAGGCGAGAAGATTTTGGGAGAGTTCCAGATTCCGACCTTTGGCCGCCATAATGTACTTAATGCCACAGCCGTTATTGCCAACCTCTACATTGCAGGCTTTGACATGAACTTGGTGGCAGGGCACCTCAAGACCTTTGGTGGCGTCAAGCGTCGCTTCACTGAAAAAGTGGTCAACGGAACTGTCATCATTGATGACTTTGCCCATCATCCGACAGAAATCATTGCTACTATCGATGCGGCTCGCCAAAAGTATCCGTCTAAAGAAATCGTGGCCATTTTCCAACCTCATACCTTCACCCGCACCATCGCCCTTCTAGACGAATTTGCAGCAGCTCTCAATGATGCCGATGCCGTCTACCTAGCCAAAATCTATGGCTCAGCCCGCGAAGTGGACAAGGGAGAAGTGAAAGTCGAAGACCTAGCGGAAAAGATTGTCAAAAAAGGAGGTCTTGTAACGGTGGAAAATACCTCACCGCTACTTGACCACGACAATGCCGTCTATGTCTTCATGGGAGCAGGGGATATCCAGTCTTATGAGTACTCATTCGAGCGTCTCCTCTCTGATTTATCCAACAATGTCCAATAAAAGCTAGGTCTGGGATGCTTGTCCCAGCGTCTTTCTTTTCATAAAGGAGAAGTATTTACATGCAAATTCGTTATCTACAAGCTACTGATTTTGCAGAAGTTTGTCAAATCGAACAGGAAAATTTCATACCAGAGGAACAAATCGCAGTGGAAATTCTAGCTGATTATTGCCAAACTGCTACGATCAGCCTTGCGATTGCAGATGAGGATCAGCTGGCTGCCTACTTGCTTGTAAAGTCCCTTCCTACAGCTACTTTTACGGATAAGATTTATACAGAAATAGGCTCCTTGACGGAAGCAGGGCGCTATTTGGGAGTGGCTAGTTTATCAGTCGCTACTCGCTACCAAGGACAAGGTTTGGGGACTTTGCTGCTGGCCAGTCTCAAGGAAGTGGCCGTGGAACAAGGGTTGGAAGGCATCGTCCTCACTTGTCATGAAGAATTGGTTGCCTACTATGAGCAAAATGGCTTTGAAGAAGTTGGCCTTTCGGCTTCCACTTTTGCTGGACAAGAGTGGTCGGAAATGCTTTGGATTGCTCCAAATTAGGGGATGCTTGCTTTTGTAGCGCTTTTAGGATATAATGACGTGTAATTGTGTGAAAGGAGCTTCATCGTGACAGACGAGTTTAAAGAAAAACACACACAAGATTTTCCGACAAAGGATGGTTCTGAGGAAATTTTGTCAGAAAAGGCAGAACTAGAAAATACAGTAGAGAGAAATCTGGCCAGCTTACGGGAAATGGTTGCTGCCCAAAGTGCGGCAATGGAACAAACCCCTGAAGCGAAACCAACTTCAGAAGAAGAGTTGGTAGATGCCTTTCCTGCTCTAGAAGTAGAGGAAGAAGAAGTGCACATTTCTTCTCCAGAAGCGATTGATGCCTTATCTGAAAAAATCGAGCACATCGCAGAGGAGAAAGCACCTGAAGAGCTGGCGGATTTGGAAGCGACTCAAGTCTTTTCAGAAGCAGTAGCGACTCAAGCACTCACAAGTGACGAAGTCCCATCTTTGGAGAATACCGTTATTTCAAACAAACAACCAGTAGCACGCAAAACGACTCTATCTCGACGCAATGCCGAGCAACACAAGAAGAAACAAGAAAAGGTTGCCAACCGTATCGTCACAGGTGTAGTGATTCTTGTTCTCATTGTTTTGGGTATCACGGCTTTCTCTGGCTATTCTTATATTAAGTCCAGCTTGGAGCCAATTGATGCTTCCGCAACAGAGTATGTGCAGGTTGAAATTCCAGAAGGGTCATCAACTTCTGACATCGGTAGAATCTTGCAAGACAATGGCTTGATCAAAAATGCCACCATCTTTTCTTATTATGCTCGTTTGAAGAGCTATAATGACTTCCAGAGTGGCTACTACAATCTGAGCCAAAATATGTCTCTGGATGACTTGGCAAAAGCCTTGCAGGAAGCAGGGGCTGAGGCACCACAAGAGCCGATTGCTGGAAAAGTTTTGGTCATTGAAGGCTATACGATTGATCAAATCGCTCAGGCTGTGACGGACAATGTCTACACTGAGGATGAAGATGATACAACGCCATTTACGGCTGAGGATTTCTTGTCTACGGTGCAAAATGAAGAATTTATCAATCGTATGGTGGCAACCTACCCAACCCTCTTTGCTAGTCTACCATCCGCAGACAGCGGGGTTCGGTATCGCTTAGAAGGCTACTTATTTCCAGCGACATATGAGTATACAGATGATACGACGATTGAAGAGTTAGTGGAGCAGATGATTGCTGCGATGGATAGCAATCTCCAAGCCTATTACGATCAGTTAGCTGGCAAGGGTCTAGATGTCAATTCCCTCTTGACCTTGGCTTCCTTGGTCGAAAAAGAAGGCTCCACCGATGAAGATCGTCGCAATATCGCCAGCGTCTTCTACAACCGTTTAAATAGCGGTATGGCTCTGCAGTCTAACATTGCCATCTTGTATGCAATGGGTGTACTGGGAGATGAGACGACCTTAGAGGAAGATGTGTCAGTTGATACGAGCATTGATTCTCCATTCAATATCTACACCAATACAGGCCTCATGCCTGGACCAGTAGCTAGTCCAAGTCTCGCTGCTATCGAAGCAACAGTCAACCCAAATGAAACTGGTTACTATTATTTTGTAGCAGATGTGACGACAGGAACGGTCTACTTCGCGACAACTTATGAAGAACATGCAGCTAATGTTGAACAATATGTCAACAGCCATCTGACAGAATAAAACAAAACATAAGATGAGGTAAGGACTGAGAGTTTTTTTCAGTCTCTTATTTCATGAAAGAAAGAGAGAATTATCATGACAGAAAAAACATATCCAATGACCTTGGAAGAAAAAGTAAAATTAGAAAAAGAACTGGAAGAGCTGAAATTAGTTCGTCGTCCAGAAATTGTCGAACGCATCAAAATCGCTCGCTCTTACGGAGATTTATCTGAAAACAGTGAGTACGAAGCAGCAAAAGATGAGCAAGCCTTCGTAGAAGGACAAATCTCTAGCATCGAAAACAAAATTCGCTACGCAGAAATTGTCGATAGTGATGCGGTCGCGGCTGACGAAGTAGCCATCGGAAAAACAGTCACCATCCAAGAAGTAGGCGAAGACGAAAAAGAAACATACATGATTGTTGGTGCTGCTGGTGCAGATGCCTTTGCCAATAAAGTGTCCAATGAAAGCCCAATAGGCCAAGCTCTAATTGGGAAGAAAACGGGTGATGTGGCAACAGTCCAAACCCCAGTTGGCTCCTACGACGTGAAAATCCTTTCTGTTGAAAAAACAAAATAAGTAAAGTAGGGAGAGAATCGTGTGATGCTCTCTTTTGCTATTTGCGGAGGCAATCCCCAAAGTATATTTTTATAGCCTAAAAACGTTTTCAACTGGTATAATAAACGCGGGAGGATTTTAGGGATTAAGAAAAAGATAACGCATATTCTCTTGCTCTCTGCTTTGGCGCTGAGCAGTCTTGCCCCTGTGGTAGTAAACGCAGAGGATTTGATAAGTAGTTCAACGACGGATGTCTTAACAACAACGACAACTGCTAGTTCTACATCAGATAGCTCGACTACGCAGCCGTCCACAAGTGATCCATCTACTACCGACGCCTCAACGACAGAGTCCTCTAGCAGTGATTTTGGCTCAGCTATTCCTTCAACCTCTTCTACAGATGAAAGTTCGACGACCGATACAAGCACAAGTATTTCCAGTGAAGAGTCAAGCGAACCTAAGGCCAAAACGGAGTTAAAGGGCAGCATAAAGGAAGCCATTATTGGAACGGATGAGCAAAAGGTGGTCGGCAATACTACAGTTGCTCCATACAACTCAGTCGTTCGGCTTGAGATGAAATATGACGATGAAATCTATTATGGCACAGGTGTCATGATTGCTCCCAACCTTGTCTTGACCGTTGCCCACAATGTCTTTGACCAAGAACCAAGAAATTGGGCAGAGACGGTAACGGTTACTCCTGCACAAAATGGAACGAAAAATCCATACGGCAGCTACACCTCAACGACCTACTACATATTCCGCCGCTACAAGACAGAAGGAGATGTGACACCGAGCAGCTATGACATGGCTGTCTTGAAATTGGGTTCCAATGTGGACTCTTCAGTCGGCTACCTACCTGTCTCTACTTCCTTGAGCAAGGGAGCTCGCATTCAGATTCCAGTATACCCTGCCGAGACCGATGATAAGAAAGGGTATATGTATACTTCATATAGTACTGTTTTGTCAGTAACATCAAATACTCTGGCGCACAATGTGGATACTGAGCGTGGCAATAGTGGCTCTCCAATCTTGAACTCTAGCAATCAAGTTGTCGGTGTGCATTCAGCTGGTCTTTATGATAAAGACGATATGGGTATCGAAATAGGTATCGAAAATTTCGGCCGTCGGGTAGATGCGGCTGCCCTTGCCATGATTGATATCGCTAAAAACAACAAAGCTTTGACAGTTGATGTGACAAGCAATAAAGAAACAAAGACGGGTGTGACCTATCGTCTCTACAACCGTAGTATCAAGCGTCATCTGTACACGCAAAATTTGGACGAAGCTAATGTTTTGAAAACACGCGGTTGGAATTTTGAAGGTGCGAAATTTACGACTGCGACCTCAGGAACGCCTGTTTACCGCCTTTACTCTAGAGTAACCAAAGAACATTTTTACACAACTAGCGTGAAAGAGCGGGATGTGTTGGTTACCCATGGTTGGCGTTATGAAAGTATTGCTTGGTACTCAGCAGGCTCTGTACCTGTCTATCGCCTCTATAATCGTCAGCTCAAGGTTCACCTCTTTACAACAAGTACAAACGAGCGTAATACCTTGATTAAACGTGGTTGGAAGGATGAAAAAATTGCCTTCTACGTTCAAAAATCACATGTATAATCCCTGTTTTGGCCTTAATTAGATTTTTATACACTCCTATTTTTAGGGGTGTTTTTGTGTGACAATCAAGAAATACAAAAAGGCCTCCATCTACCGAACGCAGAAAAGAGGCCTTTATAAAAATTAAATACTTTTCCCTGGAAGGAGTGTGATAGGCAACGAGTAAGTGTCGCTGGGGATATCTTCACCCTGAATTTTTCGTAAGAGTAACTCCACGGAGAGTTTTGCGATATCTTGGATGGGTTGCTTGATACTGGTTAACTGAGGAGCGTAGCTTTCGATGAAAGCTGTACCGTCATAGCCGATAATTTTGAGTGCCTCAGGCACAGAAATCCCCATTTCACCCGCAATCTTAATAATGAGAAGGGCAGTAAGGTCGTCTGATGCAAAAATGCCATCAGGTTTGTACTTCTGGATAGCTTGTCGGATTTCCATCTCTTTTCGAATCGCTGTATAATCACTGGAAATATTGACAACAGGGCCATCAGGAAAGATAGATTCAAAGCCAGTCCGTCGCTGAGCCGTTGGTGAAGAAGAATTATCATTTCCTGTAATCATGATAACCTTCTTACAACCTATTTGGCGCAGGGTTTGAGCTGCAAGTACCCCGCCTGCAAAATTGTCAGAAGAGACCACGGGGATTTCGGGAGATAGGTTGCGGTCAAAAGCAATGATGGGAGCATCAACACGATTGTAATCTTCAATTCCAAGGTTGTGTGAGCCAGAGATGATGCCATCGACCTGATTGGCTTCAAGCATGCCAAGGTACTCTTTTTCCTTCTGAGGGTCGTGTTGGCTATTGCAAATGATTGACTTATAGCCCTTCTTGAACAATTCTTGCTCTAAATGCTCAATCAATTCCGCATAAAAGACATGGCCGATATTAGGGAAAATCAGCCCAACGAGCTTTGCGGATTTTCCTCGCAAGCTACGCGCTAAATTATTGGGCTTATAATTCAGCTCTCGCATAGCTGCTTGAACATTCTCGATAGTTTTTTGGGATAGATACCCCTTTTTATTGATGACACGGGAGACAGTGGTCGGGCTGACTCCTGCCAACTGTGCCACATCAGTCAGTTTTGCTGCCATATTAGTAGGTTAATTCGTAATAGGTACCAGTTGGAGATCCTGATTTAATTTGGATTCCAGTTTGGTTAGCGGATGGGAAGACACGGCCTGTAAAGACTTTCTCCCCTTTATTGATAAAGATTTCAAAGATTGATTTATCGATGAAAATATTGGCTGTCGCAGCTTGACCAGCGTCGATAGTACACTCGCGCGTCGTCCCAAAGTCTGTCGCGTATTGTTCACCAGCTTTGGAGCGGTCAACAAGGACTTTGCCATTTTCAGTATCGATAGTGATGGACAGGCTGTTCCCTTTGCTATCTGCAAATAGGACCAGCTCAGTTTGGCTATCAGCTGCGAAGTTCAATTCCAATTCGTAGGTATTGGCTGTTTCAGCCTTTTCAGCAAAAATTTCTTGGCTGCTGCGTAGGTTTCTGATCGCTGGGACGGGATATTGATAGAGTTTGCCGTCTTTGATAGACAACTCTTTAACCAAGCTCATAGCACCCTGGTAGTCGTAGCGGTCAGTTGGGTAGTCCACATCAGGGAGCCCGATCCAGCTGACGATGAGGACACGACCATCTGGCGCATTAAAGCCCTGTGTCGCATAGGCTTCAAATCCGTAATCCAGATTTTCAAGGCCAGAAGTGCCAATCAAAGCAGGAGCAGTCGGAACGAAATCTTGGTAGATTTGGTAGGTGTTTGGATAGATATTGTCGTAAGTAAGCTCGGCCTTATCCAATCCCTGCGGGCTGTAGAGGAGGACAGGTTTGCCATTGACGAAAACTAGGTTCGGACACTCAATCATGTACTCGCTACCCTTGCCAGCGAAGTCCAAGTCGCCAACCAGTTCCCAGTTTGTCACGTCATTACCAACAGCTTTGTAGAGCTTGATGAAGCCAGATTTATCAAGACTTTGAGCTCCGACGATAGCGTAGAATTGGCCCTTATAGTCGAAAATCTGCGGGTCGCGGAAGTGCTCAGTTACGTCAGCAGGCTGTTGGATGAGGACCTCATCAAATTTTTCAATCTTGCCATCTTTGTCCATCCAAGCACCAACTTGCAGTGGATCACGGACCCAGTTTTCGTCACGGACATTACCGGTGTAAAAGAGGAAAAGCTTACCATCTACTTCATAAGCAGACCCAGAGTAGGCACCGTGGCTGTCATTTTTATGGTCGGGCAAAAGCTTGACACCAGTCTCAGTAAAATGAACTAGGTCTTCTGACTCTGTATGCACCCATTGCTTAAGACCGTGAGCAGCACCAAATGGCCAGTTTTGGTAGAAAAGTTGGAATTTCCCATTAAAGAATGAAAAGCCGTTCGGGTCATTGAGAAGGCCGGTCTTTGGCTCCAGATGGTAGGTAGCGTGCCAAGGAGAGTTAGCAACATTATTTTCAATCTTATTGATTTCTTCTTTTGTCCAATCCGCATAAGGACGGTAACGGACCTCTGTAGGTAATTGCATAATTAAGATACTAAGCCCGTAAAACGTCACGGTGAAAATGGGAAACGTGCATCTGACGGCATCTTTGTCTTTTTCGCACAGACGTTAGGGCGTGTTCAGTTAGACCATCTAACCAAACTTTCCTTTCTAAAATTTTTGACATTGGTATATTTTCTGTCATATCTGTCACTTATTATATTAAACGTTTTCATAGGAAAAATCAACGATTTTTATTGGGCA
>CAUTON010000009.1:0-24548 GCA_963539895.1 uncultured Streptococcus sp.
CCATACCAAGTTTTTCTGAGTTACTTGAAAAGTCTAACTTAATTTGACAATTTAGTATGGAAAAAATTTAGTTCATGAGTATTTTAACCCAATGAATGACTATGTGCAAAATTATTATAAGCCCTTGAGACAAGGTTTTGACAGCCGAAGAGAGTCAGCTCAATAACCTCCAAGAAAGTCTTTTATTGAGTTAACGGATTATTCATTTGCAACTTAAATCCTCCTTCGTGGAGGATTTTTTGCTGTCTGCTGTGGTAAAATGGTATAAAATTTGTAAAGGAGCCTATCATGACCCATCTCGAATTTTTTAAAAATCTTCCTTTTGAGGATGGTCTAGAGCTTGTCAAGCAAGTCCTGCGCCGTTTCCCGTTACAATATGGTACAACGCTAGGATTGGATGGTCATCCGCAGATTCGGCCCTTGGAGTTTAAGTTTGAAGAAGGTGGAAAACTCTATTTTGATACAGTGACCTTCTATACTTCTTATAAGGAATTGCAGGCGCACCCCTATCTTCAGCTTTGCATTTGTGACCAGGAGACCATGACCTACTTGCGTTTGGGTGGGCAGGTTCATTTTACTCAGGATGAACGATTGGTCGAAAAATGTTTTGAGGTAAGTCCTGTCCTTACATCACAGTTTGGAAACCGCCGAGAAGTTGTTGTGGCCTATTACTTGTCAGATGTTTGGGTGGAGTTCACATCCTTTTCAGATCAAATCCCCAATCAAAAGTATCAATTGCCCAATACCTAGGCCCTATCGATTTCTCCAAAAAACTGCTATAATAGAAAAAAGGAGCCCTCTATGTTTGAAAAAAAAGAACGGATTAGTTTAGCAGTGTATCTGCATTATAATCGAGACGCCCGTAAGGTTGGGAAATTTGGCGAATTACTCTACCATTCCAAACGGATGCGCTATGTGATTATTTATGTCCCATCAGAAATGGCAGATGACATCATGTCTCAACTCAAAAAAGAGAGATTTGTAAAAAAAGTAGTGCCTTCTCATTTCAAGGAAATTGACCAAGATTTTGTTGGAAGTTTGTGGCGTAATCAGAAGGAAGAAGTTGTTTTATAAAAATAATTTCTTTTTTTGTTGACAATTTTCTGATAATTCTGTAATATTAACTATATCAAATTTTAGAATTTTTTAAGGAGTTCACAGATGAAAAAAAGAAATATGGCATTGACTTTCTTGAGTCTTGCATCCGCACTGGTATTAGGAGCCTGTTCAAACCTATCAGAATCATCAGCTTCAGCTGAAGGAACAGCTGTTGCAGAAGATAAATTGGTAATTGGTTTGAACTTAGAATTGACTGGGGACGTTTCATCTTACGGTCAAGCTGAAGAAAATGGTGCAAACCTTGCAGTCAAAGAAATCAATGAAGCTGGTGGTGTTGACGGAAAAGAGATTGAAGTGCTTACCGGTGACAACAAATCTGAAACAGCCGAAGCAGCAACTGTTGCCACAAACTTGATTTCTCAAGGTGCAAATGTCATCATTGGCCCTGCGACTTCAGGAGCTTCAGCGGCAGCAACGTCTAGTGTGACAACTGCTGGTGTCCCAATGATTACACCTTCTGGAACTCAGACAGACTTGGTTGAAACTTCTTCAGGTGATGTACAAGAATACTTCTTCCGTGCTACATTTACCGACGGATACCAAGGAGAAATCATGGCTAGCTACGCAACAAATAACCTAGAAGCAGACAAGGTTGTTCTTTACTACGATAATTCTTCAGACTATGGTAAAGGGATTGCGGATGCCTTCAAGGAAGCTTATGAAGGTGAAATTGTCTCAGAAATTACCTTTGCAGCTGGTGATACAGATTTCCAAGCAGCTTTGACAAAATTGAAAGATCTTGATTTTGATGCTATCATCATTCCAGGTTACTATACTGAATCTGGTACCATCACAAAACAAGCGCGTGACATGGGTATTGATGTGCCGATCCTTGGTTCAGACGGATTTGACTCTCCAACCTTCACAGAATTAGCGACAGCCGAAGCAGCAAGCAATGTCTACTACTTGTCAGCCTTCGTAACGTCAGCTTCTGATCGTGCTCAAGAGTTCTATGATAACTATATAGCAGAATACGGTGAAGAGCCTTCAATGTTCTCTGCGCTTGCTTATGACTCCGTTTACATGGCAGCAGCCGCAGCAGAAGGGGCAACAACTTCTATTGAAATAAAAGACAACTTAGCCTCACTTACTGACTTTGAAGGGGTGACAGGTACCATGTCTATCGATGAAAACCACAACGTTGTGAAATCAGTTTATGTTGTTGGTTTGGAAAATGGTGAGCAATCAACTGTTGAAGCAGTGACTGTAGACTAATGAACGCCAAGGGGGTTAGGATTTCTTAGCCTCCTTGTTTTTTGGTAAGCGGTGAGCTGGTTTTGGTCATTGTTGACAATTTTATATAGCTTGCTAATTGCCAGAAAATTCTTTATAATATAGTGTACTTTATTTTGAAGTAAAATAGATTTTTAGAAAGATTGGTGGATACATGATTCTCCAACAACTTGTCAATGGTTTGATTCTTGGATCCGTGTACGCCCTGTTGGCACTTGGTTATACCATGGTATACGGAATTATCAAACTGATTAACTTTGCGCACGGAGACCTCTTTATGATGGGGGCTTTTTCGGGTTATTATTTAATCAATAACATGACTTTCATCGAAAATATGACGGTGCGCTTTTTTGTGGCACTGGTTATTACCATGATTTTTACGGCTGTTTTAGGCGTAGTTATTGAGTATCTAGCCTATCGTCCCTTGCGCAATTCGACGCGGATTGCAGCCTTGATTACGGCTATCGGTGTTTCCTTCTTCTTGCAATATGTGATGGTTTATTTCTTCTCGGCAGAGGTGCGGGCCTTTCCACAAGCTATTCCAACGACGACCTATAACCTCGGTCCAATATCTATCAAGAGCGTAGAAATCCTTATCTTGGTCGTATCCGTTGCTTTGATGATTTTGCTGCAAGTCATTGTCCAAAAGACCAAAATGGGGAAAGCCATGCGGGCGGTCTCTGTGGATAGTGATGCGGCTCAGTTGATGGGAATTGATGTCAATAAGACCATCAGTTTCACCTTTGCTCTGGGTTCTTCCATGGCAGGTGCTGCAGGTGTTCTCCTGGGACTCTACTATAACCAATTGGAACCGCTGATGGGGATGACGCGTGGTCTGAAGGCCTTTGTCGCAGCTGTTTTGGGTGGTATTGGGATTATTCCTGGTGCAGCCATTGGTGGCTATGTGATCGGTATTTTGGAAACCTTCTCAACGGTGGTTGGATTGTCAGATTATCGTGATGCAGTGGTTTATGCAGTCTTGATTCTGATTCTCTTGGTACGACCAAATGGTATTCTTGGTAAAAATGTAAAGGAAAAGGTGTAAGGCATGAAGAAAAATTTAAAAGCAAATCTTTGCTGGGTAGCTCTGATTGTCGTGGCATACATTGCTATCAGTCTTTTCCTAGCAAGTAGTGGTGCTCGTTCTCTTTATTACGTGCAGATTATTGAGCAGATCGGCATTAACATCATTTTGGCAGTTGGGCTCAATATGATCGTCGGGTCTTCTGGTCAATTCTCTCTAGGGCATGCTGGGTTTATGGCGCTGGGTGCATACGCGACTGCGATTGTTGGTCAATATATGCCAAGTTATGGTGGCTTCTTTATTTCCGTTATTATGGGGATGATTGTCGCAGGACTTGTCGCATTATTGGTCGGTCTTCCTACCCTTCGCCTCAAGGGCGACTACTTGGCCATTGCTACTCTGGGAGTTGCGGAAATTATTCGGATTCTGATTGTCAATGGGGATAGTTTGACAAATGGAGCGCGTGGTATCAGTGGCATTCCTCCATTTACTAGCTGGCAACTTGTTTTCGCCTTTGTGGTCATTACGACTGTCTTGTCTCTTAATTTTATGCGGAGTGCAACTGGTCGTGGCATCATGTCAGTGCGAGAAGATGAGATTGCAGCTGAATCAGTCGGCGTCAACACGACGAAGATGAAGGTGCTTGCTTTCGTATTCGGTGCGATGACAGCAGCTATCGCTGGCAGTCTTCAGGCAGGCTATGTGGGAACTGTACGCCCGACAGATTTTGCCTTCCTGACCTCTGTCAATGTGCTCATCATCATCGTATTTGGAGGTCTTGGTTCTTATACAGGGTCTTTCCTTGCGGCAATTGTTCTGGGTGTTCTCAACATGGCCCTGCAAAGTGTGTCCGATGTGCGCATGATTATCTACTCACTGGCCTTGATTCTCGTCATGGTCTTCCGTCCATCTGGACTCTTGGGTCGGAAAGAATTGTCCTTCTCAAAATTCTTTGATAAGAAAAAGGAGGAGAAATAATGGCGCTACTTGAAGTAAAAGATCTGACTAAAAACTTTGGTGGATTGACCGCTGTTGGCGATGTCAATATGGAATTGAATGCAGGAGAATTGGTTGGTTTGATTGGCCCAAATGGCGCCGGTAAAACCACTCTTTTCAATCTCTTGACAGGAGTTTACGAGCCTAGTGAAGGTTCCATCACTTTGGACGGCAACCTCTTGAATGGCAAGCAACCCTATACGATTGCTTCGCTTGGACTGGCTCGAACCTTCCAAAATATTCGTCTCTTTAAAGATTTGACAGTGTTGGAAAATGTCTTGATTGCCTTTGGGAACCACCACAAACCCCATATCTTTGCCAGTCTTTTCCGCCTACCAGCTTATTACAAGAGTGAAGCGGAGTTGAAAGAAAAAGCATTGGAATTGCTCTCGATTTTTGATTTGCAAAATGATGCAGAAACCTTGGCAAGAAACTTACCATATGGCCAGCAACGTCGCTTGGAAATCGTACGTGCCCTTGCTACGGAGCCTAAGATTCTTTTCTTAGACGAGCCTGCAGCAGGTATGAATCCACAAGAAACTGCGGAGCTAACGCAACTCATTCGCCAAATCAAGGAACAGTTTAACATTACCATCATGTTGATTGAACACGATATGAGCCTGGTCATGGAAGTAACGGAGCGCATCTATGTGCTGGAGTATGGTCGTCTGATTGCCCACGGGACACCAGGTGAAATCAAGAACGACAAACGTGTCATCGAAGCCTATCTAGGAGGTGAAGCCTAATGTCTCTTTTAAAAATTGAAAATTTATCAGTCCATTACGGCGTCATCGAAGCTGTTAAGAATGTCTCTTTTGAAGTCAATGAAGGCGAAGTTGTGACCCTAATCGGTGCTAATGGTGCAGGAAAAACATCTATCCTCCGTACGATTTCTGGCTTGGTCCGTCCATCATCAGGTACCATTACTTACGCTGGGAATGAAATCCAGAAAGTCCCTGCTCGGAAAATCGTGGCCGATGGGCTCTCGCAAGTGCCAGAAGGACGCCACGTCTTTCCTGGGTTGACTGTTATGGAAAACTTGGAGATGGGTGCTTTCCTGCGTAAAGATAAGGCAGGCATCCAGTCAACATTGCATACGATTTTTGATCGTTTCCCCCGCTTGGAAGAACGCAAGAACCAGGATGCTGCCACTCTATCTGGTGGTGAGCAGCAGATGCTGGCTATGGGGCGTGCCCTTATGAGTCAGCCAAAACTGTTACTCTTAGATGAGCCATCAATGGGTCTTGCCCCAATTTTTATCCAAGAAGTTTTTGATATCATCCAAGATATTCAAAAACAAGGGACCACTGTTCTCTTGATTGAGCAGAATGCCAATAAAGCCCTCTCGATTGCAGACCGTGGCTATGTCCTTGAAACAGGAAAAATCGTCCTCTCAGGAACAGGACAAGAGCTGCTTGCTTCTGATGAAGTGCGCAAAGCCTATCTTGGTGGGTGAAACAGCCTAGGTATAAGCTGTTTCAGGTTGTGAATAGGAAAACGGAGCCCGCAAGGGCTTTTGTTTGACCCTCGCGAGGGTTACTCCTCGTTTTTATCTTAATTGGAATATAGGTGATTTTGGCTAGAAAATAGGGAGTGTGACTAGCACTCTCTTTTTTGATAGATAGCAAGGGCTGTAGAATTTGTCCGAAATTTTCAAAAGAAATTTTTTCAGAAAAAATGCAACCGCTTTCTACAAACTTGTGTTATAATAGGAGCAGAGAGTGAGAAAGGTTTTTCTAAGCCAATAGAAAAGGTATAAAACAATGGCAGTAAAAGATTTTATGACTCGTAAAGTTGTTTATATTTCTCCAGATACGACGATTGCGCATGCAGCGGAGTTGATGAAAGAGCAGGAAATCCATCGTTTACCAGTGATTGAAAACGACAAATTAGTTGGTCTGGTGACAGAAGGGACGATTGCAGAGGCGAGTCCATCTAAGGCAACCAGTCTCTCCATTTATGAGATGAATTATTTGCTCAATAAGACCAAAGTTAAGGATGTTATGCTCAAGAATGTGATTACGATTTCACGTTTTGCTAGCCTAGAAGACGCTGCCTACCTCATGTACAAGCACAAAATTGGCATTCTCCCTGTGGAGGATAATGGTCAATTGTACGGTGTTATTACAGACCGTGATGTCCTCTCTGCCTTCCTTCATGTATCAGCCTATGGTCAAGCTGGACTGCGTTTACGCTTTTTAGTAGATGATGGAATTGGTGTGCTGGCTAGGATTGTGACGCTGATTGCTGAGCAGAACTACAATATTCTTTCTACTGTACAAATTCAGGATAAGTCAGAAAAAGAAGTGATTGAGATTCAACTAGACAGCGGTGCTGACCGCGCTGTACTTGAAAAAGTGTTTGCGGATGCGGGCATCCCAGTTGATTCGATTATGGTTACGGAAGCAAAAAAAATCTAGGGAAACCTAGATTTTTGGGGTTTTTATGTGACTTCAGTTCGGTTTGCATCCTTTGGTACGCGACATAAGCCACCCATTGACGGGTGGTTTTGACTGTTAATTTATCGCGGCCACCTTAAACTCTTTTTACAGCAAGCCTTTTAGGTTTCTCAACCTGATGTTCTTCGGTCGCATGACCAACTGATACCAGAATAACTGGAATGAAGCCCTCGCTTATAGGTAGATTTGCCATTACCTCTGGTTTCTGCTGCATGGCAGTAGGAACGGCCATTATATATACAGATGCCAAGCCAAGATCTGTTGCTTCAATCATGATATTCTCCGCGATACAGGATGCTCCGCAGTAAGGAATCATTGTAAACTGCGAATCTGGTTTGACACAGATAAAGATTAGGGTTGGTGCTTCATAGGTCGGATGGTCACCCATTACAGGCATGGCATGGGCTGTCCCTACCTCAATGGCATGCCGCGTTTCTTCATCCTGCACTACGATAACTTCATATCCGCTATAATCGCCCATAGCAACAGGCGCTGCGTTTGCAGCATCAAGTAAAGACTTCAGTTCTTGTTCAGTGATTTGTTCACTACTATATTTCCTACAAGCATATCTGCCTTGAATTGCAACACTCGTGTTCATTTTGATTTCCTTTCCATGCTAGTTGTAAAAGCGACTATATTCACCATGTCATTGCCATTTCGGTTTTTTCTGGATTTTCAGGGTCACCAATAAGTGGCAGAGCTTTATCAAGAGCACGTAGTGACTGCATTTCGTCCTCTGTTAGCTCAAAATCGAAAAGGTCAAAATTTTCCCTAATGCGGTCTGCATGGACAGATTTTGGAATGACCGCCACATGATTCTGAATCATATAGCGAAGCAGAATTTGCGCGGGCGTTTTCCCATATTTTTCAGCAGTCTTCTGTACGGCTGTTTCTTCAAACATTTGAGCGCGATGTCCTTGCCCAAGTGGTGCGTATGCCATGTGTGCCACACCATATTTTCCCTCCCACTGGTGTTCATTCAAGCGTTGACAGTAGAGGTTCGTTTCAATTTGATTGATGGCAGGCGTTACCTTGTTGAAACTAATCAGATCAATCAGGCGGTCAGGATCAAAATTTGACACACCAATCGCACGAATTTTGCCTTCCTCATAGAGCTTTTCGAGGTCACGCCACGCAGCATAATAATTACCAAAAGGCCAGTGCAACAAAACAAGGTCTAGGTAGTCCGCCCCAAGGTTTTCAAGTGACTGCATAACCATCTCCCGCGCCTGTTCGTAAGAGCGAAAATTCACCTTTGTGACAAGGAATAATTCTTTCCTATCAACGCCACTAGCCTTAATCCCAGCACCAACCTGCTGCTCATTCCCATAGGCTTCTGCCGTATCGATGAGGCGATAGCCTGTTTTAATGGCGGTACTGACAGCCTCCTCACACTGCTTTTCAGACATTAGAAAAGTCCCGAAGCCGAGCATTGGCATTGTCACGCCGTTATTTAATGTCATATATTCCATGGAATACACTTCCTTTCACTACCTGTTATCAGCATTATACCGCCTTCAACTTGAAATAGGAAGTGTCACTATATTACAATAGTAGAAACTACAGGTTTCTAATAGGAGCGTGATCATCATTTGCTAGATACATTCAGGTCGGTTGGTGAGGAAGGTAGCTTCACGAGCCAAAAAATCAAAAAGCGAGTTAACATAGCCATTAGATAAATTAAATGTTAAAGAATATGAAGAACCATTTTCAGCTGGTAATATAAAAGCCCGTTTGGACGGGCTTTAGTGATAGTTATTTTACAATGGCTTGCTTGTTTTCGTCATGGGTGAAACCTTCGCCAAGCACTTCATAGGCATCTGTAATCGTGATAAAGGCAAATGGGTCAATTCGTTTGATCAGGTCTTTCATTTCTTGTAGCTGACTTTTATCAATGACAGAATAGACAATGTTCATGTCATTTTGACTGTAGAAGCCTTGGCCTTTGATGTAGGTCACCCCACGTTCAATTTCGCTATCAATAGCCGTGGCCAGTTCCACTGATTTGCTGGTCATAATCATGACACCCTTACTACCATAGCCGCCTTCGCCAACCATGTCAATGACACGAGTGGCTACTGTTACAAGGATGAGGGTATAAAGAACCACGCGAAGGTCTTTTGAGATGACAACAGTGAGGAGGAGCACCAAGGCATCAATAGCCAGCATAATTTGGCCGATTGAGTAGTGAGTATATTTGTGGCCTATACGAGCCAGGATGTCGCTACCACCAGTTGTTCCACCCGCTTTAAAGATAATTCCTAAACCAGTCCCCATCAGGATGCCAGTCAAGAGGACGATAATCATCAGGTCACCCTCCAAGTCAATGGCCAAGGGTAGCCTTTCAAAAATGGCCAGCCAGACCGTTACGGCAATCGTTCCAAGCAGGCTTTTATAAAAAATGCTACGCCCTAGAATATGCCAGCCTAGGACAAAGAGAGGAATATTGATGATAATATTCATGATGGAAGGCTTCAGATGCCACAAGTAATAGATAATCAAGGTCAAACCCGTCACCCCTCCTTCATAGAGACTGTTTGGGATGACTAGGTAGTTGAGTGCAAACGAATAAAGGCCAGCACCAAAAATGATGAAGACCAGATTTTTCAACCGTAACATAGGAAAACTCTTTTCTTTAATTCTTACCCTTATTCTATCAAATTTGACAAGGCGGAGCAAGATAATAGAGGGTGCTTTTTTTTTGACTTTCTGATAAAATAAGTAAGAATGAGTAAAGGAATTTGATATGAAACAAGGTTTATTGGTTAGTTTTGAAGGGCCGGATGGAGCAGGGAAATCGTCTGTGTTAGAGCGGCTCATCCCACAATTGGAAGCGTTGGGGCTCGAGGTCGTAGCAACTAGGGAACCTGGTGGAGTTGCGATTGCCGAAGCGATTCGTTCGATTATTCTGAATCCTGAGAATACTGCGATGGATGAAAAAACGGAGCTACTGCTGTACATCGCTGCGCGTCGTCAGCATCTAAAGGAGCGGATTGAGCCAGCATTGGCTGCTGGGAAAGTAGTCTTGGTGGATCGTTTTATTGATTCGACAGTGGCCTATCAGGGCTTTGGCCGCGGTCAGAATGCTGCTGCGATTGATTGGCTCAATCAGTTTGCGACAGACGGATTAAATCCGCATGCGACTCTTTATTTTGATATCGAGGCGGAAGCGGGTCTAGCTCGTATTGCTCAAAATCGGCAAGGGGATGTGGACCGTTGGGACATGGAAGGTATAGAACTGCACAAGCGGGTTCGGGAAGGCTATCTCTCTATCCTTGAACAGGAGCCCGACCGTGTCATCCGCATTGATGCCAACCAGCCGTTAGAGGCGGTGGTGTCGGACGCCTACGATGCACTTTTTGACAGATTTTTTAGCAAATGATGAATCGAAATCAATTAGAAAAACTCCAGCCAACCTTGCTAGAGCGCTTTGAGCAGACAGTAGCGACAGGACGTTTGGGGCATGCCTATCTTTTTTCTGGGGACTTCGGATCCTACGAGATGGCTCTGTATCTCAGTCAGTCTCTTTTTTGTGAACATGTGGCTGGGGGAAGACCTTGTCAGATTTGCCGTACCTGCCAGCTAATCGCTGCAGGAGAGTTTTCGGATGTGACTGTCATTGAACCACAAGGGAATTTCATCAAGACAGATACAGTCCGTGAGCTGGTGAAAAATTTTGCCCAGTCTGGTTTTGAATCTTCGCGTCAGGTTTTTATCATTAAAGATGCCGAAAAGATGCACACGAATGCAGCCAATTCCCTCCTCAAAGTCATGGAAGAGCCGCAAAGTGACATTCATCTTTTCTTGCTGACCAATCAAGAAGATGCAGTCCTTGCTACCATTAAAAGTCGTGCGCAAATCATTCCCTTTCCTAAAAATCAAGCATATTTAGAGCGATTATTGGAAGAGGAGGGACTTTTGAAGACGCAGGCACATCTGCTTGCCCAGCTGTCATCCTCTGTAGGACAGGCTAAGCAGCTAGCTGGGAATAAGGCTGTTTTAGAGAGTTTTGTCTTTGCAAAGAAATTTATTGAAATATTACTAAATAGTCCTGAACAGGCCTATCTACAAGTGACAAAATTAGCGAATCTGGTCACTGAAAAGGCGGACCAGGAGTTAGTGATGAGTGTGTTGACCATCTATTTGTCAGAACAGTTGGCAAATCCGACCGCTATGCGGTATCTAGAGAGTCTGCTTACCGCTCGTCGCATGTGGCAAAGCAATGTCAGCCTGCAAAATGCCCTGGAATATTGGGTGTTGGGTTGAGCGAGGAAGGTGCTTTGCAGCGCAATGGTACGCACTTAGAAGAGGAATAAAATGGATAAGAAAGAGATTTTTGATGCTTTGGACGGCTTTTCGCAGAATTTATTGCTGACCTTGGCAGAAGTGGAAGGGATAAAGAAACATCTGCAGAGTGTCATTGATGAGAATACGAATCTGCGGCTGGAAAATTCCAAATTGCGGGAACGGCTGGAGTTGACGGACAAGGAGAATGCCAAGTCTACGAACTTTGGGAAGGAAAATTTGGAAAATATCTACGAGGATGGTTTTCACATCTGTACATTTTCATACGGGCAGCGCAGAGACGATGACCAGCCCTGCATGTTTTGCTTAGAATTATTGAATCGAGAGTAAGATGCAGCTACAAAAATCATTTAGAAATAGCGGAAAGACAGGCAGTCTGTATCTGGTTGCAACGCCGATTGGTAATTTGCAGGACATGACTTTTCGGGCGGTTGAAACGCTGAAAATGGTGGACTTGATTGCAGCGGAAGACACGCGCAATACAGGACTCCTGCTCAAGCATTTTGAGATTGAAAGCAAGCAGCTGTCCTTCCATGAGCACAATGCCCAGGAGAAAATTCCCTATCTATTGGAGCTTCTCAAGGATGGTAAAAATATCGCCCAGGTGTCAGATGCGGGCCTCCCTTCGATATCAGACCCTGGCCATGACTTGGTCAAGGCCTGTATCGCAGCGGATATCCCTGTCATTGCTACACCGGGGGCTTCGGCGGGGATTACCGCTCTGATAGCCTCAGGACTTGCGCCGCAGCCCCATATTTTTTACGGATTCTTGCCACGAAAGGCCGGGCAGCAAAAAGAGTTTTTCACAGAAAAATTAGCCTACCCAGAAACGCAGATTTTCTACGAGTCGCCATACCGAGTAGTAGCCACGCTGGAAAATATGCTAGCTGTCTACGGAGATCGAAAAGTTACCGTCGTCCGTGAGCTGACTAAGCTCTATGAAGAATACCAGCGCGGAACCATATCAGAACTATTAGCCTATCTAGCAGACCACTCCTTAAAAGGCGAATGCCTGATTATAGTAGCAGGTCACGATGGTCGCCAAGTTGTATCGTCTGACCAGCCAATGGACATCAAAGCTCAGGTGGAAGAGTTGATTGCAAGGGGGACCAAGCCCAACCAAGCCATCAAAGAAGTTGCAAAAGCAGTCGGCCTTAAAAAACAAGCAGTCTATAACTTATATCATGAACTAGATTGAGAAATCTAGTTTTAATTTTTATTAAATTGTCAGAAAATTGTTGACTTTTAATTTTTTATAGTGATATAATTCCTGACACAAATAATTATTTACGTTGTTTTGTGTTATATGTTCTTACAAGAAGGGAGCTTTTTATGGATACAGGTTCACTAGCGTTTATGATCATTGCGACAGCCATGGTCTTCTTTATGACCATTGGGTTAGCCTTCTTTTACGGTGGTCTTGGTCGTCGTAAAAATGTCATCTCTACCATGATGATGTCGGTAACCCCCATCGGGATTGCCATTGTTATGTGGGTGGTGGTTGGCTACAGTTTATCTTTTTCTGGTACAGGTGTTGTAATTGGAGAACTTGCTAAAAATTTGTTAAATGGCGTTTCTGAGACGGATTCTAGCTTTGGATATGAAATTCCTGACATGCTCTTTGCCATGTTTCAAATGATGTTTTCCATCATCACGATTGGCATTGCGACGGGCTCTATCGTTGGCCGTATGCGCTTTACACCCTTAGTGATTTTTATGCCTATTTGGCTTTTGCTGGTTTACTATCCACTAGCCCATATGGTCTGGGGAGGCGGTTTTTTGGCAGATATTGGAGCACTAGACTTTGCGGGTGGTGACGTGGTCCACATTTCCTCTGGTGTGACAGGTTTGGTCTTGGCTTTGGTGGTTGGAAAACGCAGTGACTATGACCGCATTTCTTATCGTCCGCATAATGTTCCCTTCGTTCTTTTGGGGACTGGAATTTTAGCTTTTGGATGGGTTGGCTTCAACGCTGGCTCTGCCTTGGGAGCAAATAGTACCGCAGTTCATGCACTAGCAACAACGGTGATTTCGGCAGCAGCTGGTATGCTTTCTTGGATTTTCATTGAAAAGGTAACAATCGGGAAGCCGTCTTTAGTGGGAGCTTCCACAGGACTCGTAGCAGGCCTTGTAGCCATCACTCCAGGTGCAGGCTATGTGACGGTTGGTGCGGCGCTAGTGATTGGTTTGCTGGTCTCTCCAGTTTGTTATCTTGCGATTTCTTTTCTTAAGGAAAAATTGGGCTACGATGATGCGCTGGACGCATTTGGATGCCACGGTGTGGGTGGTATCTTTGGTGGTCTGATGACAGCTCTCTTCACCTCGCCAGCTCTGACGCCAGAAGCTGGGAATGTTGGTCTTTTCTATGGCTCTACACATTTGCTGCTTGCGACACTTGTAGCTATTATCCTGACAGCCGCTTGGGCAGGGCTTATCACTTGGTGTTTGGCTAAATTGATTGGCATGTTTACATCGTTGCGTGTGGATGAGCGAGCTGAAGCGCTTGGATTGGACGATAGTGAACACAAAGAAACAGCCTATCCGACATTTTTAGGTTTGGATTCATAAGGAGGATTGTATGAAAAAAATTGAAGCGATTATTCGTGCTGAAAAATTAGAAGACATTAAAGCAGCTTTTTCCGTTGAGGGAAGACATCATGGAATGACAGTTAGTCAGGTCTTGGGCTTTGGTAGTCAACTAGGGTTTACGGAGATTGTCCGTGGACAAAAAATTACACCTACTTTGCTAGCTAAGGTCAAAATCGAGATTGTCGTAAAAGATAAAGAGGTAGAGGAAATCATCGAAACGATTCAAACGGTTGCCCAGACAGGCGAAGTTGGTGATGGGAAAATTTTTGTCATCCCTGTAGAAGATGCGATTCGGATTCGGACAAATGAACGAGGGGGCGAAGCGATTTAAACAATAGAAAATGGGCTGGTCGTTTGCCAGCTTTTTCTGAAATATTCATAAAATGTTTTATAAACCCAATTTCTTCTTTAATTATCAGAAAATTGTGATATAATAAACAAAATAGTTTTTTGGAGGTCTACGATGACAGTTTACAATTTCTCTGCAGGTCCTGCAGTTTTGCCAAAACCAGTGCTTGAAAAAGCACAGGCCGAACTCCTCAGCTACAATGGTTCGGGGATTAGTGTACTTGAAATGTCGCATCGCTCCAAAGACTTTGACGATATTATCAAGGGTGCTGAAGCTACTTTACGTGAATTGATGGCGATTCCTGATAATTACAAGGTTATCTTTATGCAGGGTGGAGCGTCACTACAGTTTTCAATGATTCCGCTTAACTTTGCCCAAGGCAAAAAAGCCTACTATCTGGCTGGTGGTTCATGGGGGAAAAAAGCCTATACGGAAGCTGTCAAGCTCTCTAAGACCATCCCATTTGAGCCAGTCTTGCTGGCGTCAACAGAAGGAATCACCTACGCTGAACTCCCAACATTTGACAAAAACGACATCAACCCAGATGCTGCCTATGTGCATCTGACAACTAATAACACTATCGAGGGTACAGCGGTCTATGACCTGCCAGATACCAACGGTGTGCCAATCGTGGCAGATATGTCATCCAATATCCTGGCTGCGCGCTACAATGTAGAAGACTTTGCCATGATCTATGCCGGTGCGCAAAAAAATATCGGCCCTGCTGGGGTGACTGTGGTGATTGTACGGGAGGACTTCCTCAATGATGAGCCAATGCTCTCTAGCATGCTGGACTACCGTATCCAAGCTGAAGCAGGGTCCCTCTACAATACGCCGCCAGCTTACTCTATCTACATCGCTAAATTGGTCTTTGAATGGGTCAAGGAAATCGGTGGTGTGGACGAGATGGAAAAAATCAATCGCGAAAAGTCTGGTCTGCTTTACGACTTTATCGAGCAGTCTGATTTCTATACGAGTCCAGTTCGCAAGGCTGAGGAGCGCTCTGTAGCTAACATCCCATTTGTGACACCAAGTCCAGAATTGGATGCTAAGTTTGTGGCAGAAGCAACACCTCTTGGCTTTAAAAATATCAAGGGGCACCGTTCAGTTGGTGGTATGCGGGCATCACTCTACAATGCCTTTCCACGCCAGGGTGTCCTTGACTTGATTGACTTTATGAAGAAATTCGAGGAAGAAAATAAATAATGGACATTCGTCTTGCACATCCAAATGAAATCAGTCAGATTTTAACCCTCATTGAGCAGGGGAAAAAACGTCTAGCAGCTGCTGGAATTGACCAGTGGCAGGATGGCTATCCAGATGAGGACATCATTTTTGATGACATCCTGGAAAACCGGGCCTATGTCGGAATCGTAGAAGGTGAAATCGCAGCCTATGCAGCTCTTTACAAGGGCAATGAAGCAACCTACAATGACATTTACGACGGGAAATGGCTCCATAATAACTACATGTATGTTACCTTCCACCGAATTGTAATCTCAGATGACTTTGCAGGCCAGGGCTTTACCCAGACCTTCTTGCAGGGCTTGATTGAGATGGAAAAAGGGCCAGACTTCCGCTGTGATACCCATGAGGACAACAAGGCCATGCAGCATATTTTGGAAAAATTAGGCTTTACCTACTGTGGGAAAGTGCCCCTTCATGGCGTGCGCCTCGCCTACCAAAAAATCAAGCACAAATCTGAAAGCGGCCTCTACCAAGAAGTGGCAGAAGACGACCGCTGGATGCTGGGGACGACGGATTAGAGAGTAAAAGTGACGACTCAAGCGAGTCAAGGGAGAAAATATGGTATATAGCGTTCGAACATTTAACAACATCAACCAAATAGGCTTGAAAGAGCTAGGCAATAAATTCCAAATCGATGGGGACAAGGCTGGAAATCCTGATGCCTTTATCATCCGCTCTGAAAACTTGCATGGCTTTGACTTTCCAGAAAATCTGAAAGCTATTGCGCGTGCTGGTGCGGGAACCAATAACATCCCAATTGACGAGGCTTCTGCTAAGGGGATTGTAGTCTTTAACACTCCAGGTGCCAATGCCAATGCGGTCAAGGAGGCAGTCCTTGCCTCTATCTTGATGGCAGCTCGTGACTACATTTCAGCAAACACGTGGACTAACACCCTGACAGGTGACGATGTGCCAAAACAGGTCGAAGCAGGGAAAAAACAGTTTGCAGGGACAGAAATCTCTGGAAAGACTCTGGGTGTCATCGGACTGGGTGCCATTGGGGCCCGTATCGCTAACGACGCTCGTCGTCTGGGCATGAATGTCCTGGGCTACGATCCGTACGTTTCTATCGAAACAGCCTGGAATATCTCTAGCCACGTCAAACGTGTGGATGATCTCAAAGACATCTTTAGCCAGGCTGACTACATCACTATTCACGTGCCATTGACGGACAAGACCCGTGAAACCTTTAATGCTGCTGCCTTTGCGGAGATGAAAAAAGGGACGACGATTATCAACTTTGCCCGTGGCGAATTGGTTAACAATCAAGACCTCTTTGAAGCGATTGAAGCAGGCGTTGTTGCCAATTACATCACGGACTTTGGAACAGAAGAACTCCTCAATAAGGATCACATCATCGTCTTCCCACACGTGGGTGGCTCGACAGAAGAAGCCGAACTCAACTGTGCCATCATGGCTGGCCGGACCATCCGTCGTTTCATGGAAACAGGGGAAATCACCAACTCTGTCAACTTCCCCAACATGCACCAGGCCCTGGATGCGCCATACCGCATCACTTTGATCAATAAAAATGTCCCTAATATCGTGGCCAACATCTCTACAGCCGTATCCGAGCAGGGTATCAATATTGATAACATCATCAACCGTTCAAAAGGTGACTTTGCCTATACGATTTTGGATTTGGATGAGACCGATCGCAGCAAGATTGACCTCCTGGTTGAAAAATTTGAAGCCAGCGATAATATCGTCCGTGTTCGCCTGATTGAAAATAAAAATTAAAAGATTGACTGGTGAGCGTAAGCAGCTGACCAGTCATTTTTTTCGTGGTATAATGGTGAAAATGAAGGAGGTGTAAGATGTACTACCAGTCTTTTTATGACTCGCCCCTGGGTAAGATGATTCTTTTGGCGGATGAGAGTGCGCTTCTCGGCATCTACTTTGCTGGCCAGACTTATGAGCTGAAAGGTTATGAGGAGGCGGAGCGGGGGCTGATTGAGACACCGATTTTGGCTGCGGCGCGTGAGGGATTGGAGGTTTATTTTTCTGGAGAAAATGTGGACTGGTCAGGCATCCCTTTTGAGGCCCGCGGGACCGATTTTCAAAAGAGAGTCTGGCGGGCCTTGATTGCTATCCCCTATGGGGAGACCAGGACCTATGGCCAGCTGGCAAAGGAAATTGGCTGCAACTCCGCCCAAGCTGTCGGCAACGCCGTGGGCAAAAATCCTCTGACCATCCTTATCCCATGTCACCGAGTCTTAGGAAAAGACGGCAGCTTGACAGGATATGCGGGCGGCCTCGAGCGAAAACAATATCTACTAGAATGGGAGAAGAAACATGTTGACCTTTTATGAATATCCAAAATGCACGACCTGTAAGAAGGCTAAGAAGGAGCTGGAGAGTTTAGGTGTGGACTTTGAAGCAGTTAACATTAAGACAAATCCTCCACAAGTGGAAATTTTACGCGACTTGCTTGCGCAGTCAGATGTTAGCCTCAAGCAGTTTTTTAATACCTCTGGGAATTCTTACCGTGAACTGGGGCTTAAGGACAAGTTTGCAGATTTAACGGTGGATGAGGCTTTAGAGCTGTTGGCGACTGATGGGATGCTGATCAAGCGGCCGATCCTCATCAATGGGGACAAGATTTTGCAGATTGGCTATCGGACACCCTATCAAAATTTGGGATTGTAAAAAACAGCTGAAGATTCTCAGCTGTTTTCTATTTCTGTGAAAAGAAAAATGGGGGTGTGTACTGGCTCAGGGTTGTAAAGCAGGATTGAGCGTCTGCGGGGGTTTCACAGATGATAAGACAGACGTCATCTCCGCAGACGGTTGCCACAATTTCGGGAATCTGCATGGCGTCCAGGATAGAACCGAAAGACTGAGCAAGGCCAGGGAGGGTTTTCAGGACGACTTGGTGCTGGACAACCTTTAGCATAACTAGGGCATCTTCCATGTAAAAGCGCAAGCGGTGTTCCCATCTAGATTTTGAAATCGCATGGGTCTCATAGTGGCTGTCACCTACGCCGACCTTTACGAGGTTGAGCTCTTTCATATCGCGTGAAAGGGTAGCTTGGGTGATGGAAATGCCATTTTTGAGCAGGAGTTCCTGCAATTCTTGCTGGGTATGAACATTGGTCTCAGATATCAGGGAGCGAATCAATTGGTGGCGTGCTTCTTTCTTATTCATAAATGTCTCACTTTCTATCTAATATGAGTATATCAAAATTGGATGACTGGGTAAAGCATATTTATAAGGGTTTTCAAGTTTTTGGAAAATATGATAGAATGAAAGATAACAGAGGAGAAATTTATGATTCGGAAAGAGGACTATCAGTACATTCGCAACTTAAATGATTTTCGCTATTTGTCCATTGAGCAGTTTGATCAGCTTGTCAGCCAGATGGAGTTTCGCTATGCCAAGAAGGGGCAGATTCTCTTTTTTGCGGGAGACAAGCGGGATAAACTCTTTTTGGGCATGTCGGGTTATTTTAAAGTGGAGCGGATGGATGAGACGGGGAATTTCATTTATACCGACTTTGTGCGACGGAAAACGATTTTTCCCTACATTGGTCTGTTTACGAACACTTCCTATCATTTTTCGGCGGTAGCCCTGACCGATGTGACCTACTATTATTTCTCGGCGGAGCTCTACGAGTCGTTTTCATTGAAGAAGAGCCATCAGATGAAGCATCTTTTCCAGGAAATGTCGCGTTTACTGGAGTTCAATGAATTGCGCATGCGGAATATGGTGACGTCTAGTGCCAGTGAGCGAGTGCGGCAGAGTCTAGCCTTTTTATTGGTCGAGATGGGCAATGAGGCCGGAGAACTGCCATTTTCACTGACGACATCTGAAATTGCCAATATCAGCGGGACAACGAGAGAAACAGTCAGTCACGTGCTCAGTGAGCTCAAGCAGGATGCGAAAATTTCCATCCGAGCCAAGCAGATTACGTATTTGGATAAACCTTATTTTTTGAAATACACGAAATAGAAGATTGTGCAGCGGGTCAAAAATGGCTCGCTTTTTGTATCAATTGTGTAAGAAAACTCAATCATTTTTACGGTTTAAAATTATTCAAAAAATACAAAGAAATGTAAAAATTCAGAAGAAAACGCATACAATTTTTAGAATTCCTACATTTTCGAGTCGTTTTTTGTGAAAAATCCGACAAAAATCCTGATAATTTTTTCTCACCTCCTTTTTGAAAATCCTGTAAACTATGATTGTAAGCAAGTGAAAAACTTGTCCGTGAATTCACAAAACCTGAAAAATTTCAAAGAAAGAAGGTATATCCTATGACCCAATCTCCGATTCATGTTTATTCTGAAATTGGTAAATTGAAAAAAGTGATGCTGCACCGACCTGGTAAAGAAATTGAAAACCTGATGCCAGACTATCTGGAACGTATGCTCTTTGATGACATTCCTTTCTTGGAAGATGCTCAAAAAGAACACGATGCCTTTGCGCAAGCCCTCCGCGATGAAGGTGTAGAAGTTCTGTATTTGGAAGACTTGGCGGCAGAATCACTGACAAGCACTGAGATTCGAAATCAATTTATCGAAGAATATATTAACGAAGCGCACATTCGTGGGCATGCGACAGAATGTGCCATTCGTGACCTCCTGCGTGGCATTGAAGACAATAAGGAATTGATTGAAAAGACCATGGCAGGGATTCAAAAAAGCGAGCTGCCTGAAGTGCCAGCTTGTGACAAGGGCTTGACTGACTTGGTAGAATCCAATTATCCATTCGCCATCGATCCAATGCCAAACTTGTACTTCACACGGGATCCATTTGCGACAGTTGGTTCAGCTGTGTCGCTCAACCACATGTTTGCGGATACTCGTAACCGTGAAACCCTGTACGGCAAATATATCTTCACTTATCACCCAGTTTATGGTGGGACGGTGCCATTGATTTATGACCGTTCTGAAGATACGCGTATCGAAGGTGGGGACGAATTGATCCTCTCTAAAGATTTGTTGGCCGTTGGTATTTCACAGCGGACTGACGCTGCTTCTATTGAAAAACTCTTGGTAAATATCTTCAAGAAGAATATTGGCTTCAAGAAAGTCTTGGCCTTCGAGTTTGCCAACAGCCGTAAGTTCATGCACTTGGATACGGTCTTTACCATGGTAGACTACGATAAATTTACCATCCACCCAGAAATTGAAGGCACCCTGCGCGTCTACTCTGTCACTTATGAAAATGAAACGCTTCATATCGCAGAAGAAAAGGGTGACCTGGCTGAACTCTTGGCAGAAAACCTTGGCCTTGAAAAAGTGGAACTGATTCGCTGCGGTGGCGATAGCCTTGTTGCCGCTGGTCGGGAACAATGGAACGATGGTTCAAACACTTTAACCATTGCACCAGGGGTGGTTGTTGTCTACAAACGCAACACCATTACCAACGCCATCCTCGAATCCAAAGGCCTTCGCTTGATTAAGATTCACGGAAGTGAATTAGTTCGAGGTCGTGGTGGACCACGTTGCATGTCTATGCCGTTTGAACGCGAAGATCTCTAAGCAAGTAAGAAAGAGGATTATCATGACAAATGTATTTCAAGGAAGAAGTTTTTTAGCGGAGAAAGATTTTACACGGGGAGAATTGGAGTACCTGATTGGCTTGTCCGCTCATCTGAAAGAATTGAAAAAGCAACATATCAGCCATCGCTTCCTAGAAGGCAAAAATATTGCGCTTTTATTTGAAAAAACATCCACCAGGACGCGTGCTGCCTTTACAACAGCAGCTATTGACCTAGGTGCTCATCCAGAATATCTGGGTGCCAATGATATCCAGCTGGGTAAGAAAGAATCCACTGAAGATACGGCAAAGGTATTGGGTCGCATGTTTGACGGGATTGAATTCCGTGGCTTTAGCCAACGCATGGTGGAAGAATTGGCAGAACATGCTGGTGTGCCAGTCTGGAATGGCTTGACCGATGAGTGGCATCCAACGCAGATGCTGGCTGACTATCTGACGGTCCAAGAAATCTTTGGCACCTTGGAAGGTTTGACCTTGGTCTACTGTGGTGATGGCCGCAATAATGTGGCAAATTCCCTTCTTGTGACGGGTGCGATTCTCGGTGTCAATGTCCACATCTTCTCACCAAAAGAACTCTTCCCAGCAGCAGATATCGTGGAATTGGCAGAAGGCTATGCCAAAGAATCTGGTAGCCACATCCTGATCACAGAGGACGCTGACGAAGCCGTCAAAGGGGCAGATGTCCTCTATACAGATGTGTGGGTATCCATGGGTGAAGAAGCGAAATTTGAAGAACGCGTGAAAATGCTGACTCCTTACCAAGTCAATATGGACTTGATTAAGAAAACGGGCAATGACGACGTGATTTTCCTTCATTGTCTACCAGCCTTTCATGATACCAATACCGTCTACGGTAAAGATGTCGCTGAAAAATATGGTGTCAAAGAAATGGAAGTGACGGACGAAGTCTTCCGAAGCAAATATGCTCGTCAATTTGACCAAGCTGAAAACCGTATGCACACCATCAAGGCTGTCATGGCAGCCACTCTTGGTAATCTCTACATTCCTAAAGTGTAGGATTTCCACCAAATAATAGAAAACCACTCCAAGGGCTGAGGCAGACCTTAGCTTCAGCCCTGTTTTTATGCAAATACGAGAATGAGGGATTGAACGAACTATGATAAATCGAAAAATCGTGGTGGCTTTGGGAGGAAATGCCATCCTCTCCTCAGATCCATCCGCACAAGCGCAAAAGGCTGCCTTGGTTCAGACGGCCAAGCACCTAGTGAAACTGATTAAAAATGGAGATGACTTGATTATTACCCATGGCAATGGTCCGCAAGTCGGCAATCTCCTCTTGCAAAACTTAGCAGCCAACTGTGATAAGAACCCTGCCTTTCCACTGGATTCCTTGGTAGCGATGACAGAAGGTTCTATCGGATTTTGGCTACAAAATGCCTTGGAAAATGAATTGACCAAGGAAAAAATCGACAAAGAAGTGGTGTCCGTTGTGACGCAAGTTATCGTAGACAAGGATGATCCAGCCTTTGCAAACTTGACCAAGCCGATCGGGCCATTCTACACAGAAGAAGAAGCCAAGATTGAAAGCGAAAAGACGGGTGCTACCTTCAAGGAAGATGCTGGTCGTGGCTGGCGTAAGGTCGTTGCTTCACCAAAACCCATTGGCATCAAGGAAATCGAAACCATCCGCACACTGATAAAGGCTGGTGAAGTGGTCGTAGCTGGTGGCGGTGGTGGTATCCCTGTCATCCGTGAAGAAGATGGGACTCTGACGGGCGTCGAAGCTGTGATTGATAAGGATTTCGCTTCCCAGACCTTAGCTGAATTGGTTGATGCGGATGTCTTTATCGTCCTCACTGGGGTCGACTATGTCTTTATCAATTTCAACAAGCCAGATCAAAAGAAATTAGAAAAAGTAACGATTTCTGAATTAGAAGAATACATTGCCCAAGGGCAATTTGCGCCAGGCTCTATGTTGCCAAAAGTGGAGGCGGCTATGGCCTTTGTCAACCACAAACCAAATGCAAAAGCGGTCATCACATCGCTTGAAAATCTCGGAGCCCTGTTGGAAAGTGGCAGTGGTACGGTGATTGAGCAAGGATAAGGATACAGGATGACCCGCTTGATTCGAAGATTCGAAAAAGGGAGGTTTACCATGAATAAAAAAAATACAGTTCATACTCCGGTATTGAATGAAAAAGCGCGGAAGCGGCATTTCAAGATGCCAACTTCCTATTCCATTTTGATGATTATCATTGCTATCATGGCTGTGATGACCTGGATTATCCCTGCTGGGGAATACCAGATGGACGATGCTGGTAATCTGGTGGCAGGTACTTATCAACAAGTCGCTCAAAATCCGCAAGGGATTTGGGATGTACTGATGGCACCTGTGCGGGCCATGCTTGGTCACGAAGCAACCAGCGCAGCGATTGACGTTGCCTTCTTCATCCTCATGGTCGGTGCATTCTTAGGGGTTGTCAATGAAACTGGGGCCTTTAATGTCGGGATTGCGACTATTGTGCGCAAATACAAGGGCCGCGAAAAGATGCTCATCCTCATCCTGATGCCTTTGTTCGCCCTAGGCGGATCCACTTATGGTATGGGTGAAGAAACCATGCCCTTCTATCCGCTCTTAGTGCCAGTCATGATAGCTGTTGGCTTTGACAGTATCACAGCCGTTGGGATTATCCTCTTAGGTTCTCAGATTGGATGTCTGGCTTCTACGGTCAATCCATTCGCGACGGGTGTGGCATCCGCGACGGCTGGTGTCTCTGTGGCAGATGGTATGGGATGGCGTCTTGTCTTCCTCATAGTCATCCTAGCCTTGGGTATGTGGACCGTCTATTCCTATGCCGATAAGATTCAAAAAGATCCTACCAAATCTCTCGTGTATAATAACCGTGAAGAAGACTTGAAACATTTCAAAGTTGCCGACACAGGGGAAGCTGCAAGCTTGACTCCAGGACAAAAGAAAGTACTCTGGGTCTTTGTCCTGACCTTTGTGGTCATGATTGCAGGCTTTATCCCTTGGGGTGACTTGGGGATTACCATTTTTAGCGACGTGCTGACCTGGGTGATTAATATCCCAGTCTTAGGCGCATTGCTTGGTAAGAGTATGGAGCCTCTGGGCACCTGGTACTTCCCAGAAGGGGCTATGCTCTTTGCTCTCTCTGCTGTTATCATTGGTTTTGTTTACCGCATGGGCGAAGAAAAGTTCATCAAAGCCTTCATGTTCGGTGCAGGTGATATCCTCAGCGTTGCTCTTATCTGTGCCATCGCGCGTGGTATCCAAGTTATCATGAATGATGGTCTGATTACAGCGACGATTCTCCACTGGGGTGAGGTAGGACTTCAAGGTCTATCTTCTCAAGTCTTTATCGTCTTGACCTACATTTTCTATCTGCCAATGTCCTTCTTGATTCCATCTAGTTCTGGTCTAGCAAGTGCTACCATGGGCGTTATGGCTCCTTTGGGTAAATTCGTCGACGTACCAGCTAGCTTGATCATCACAGCTTACCAATCCGCATCAGGTCTGCTCAACTTGGTATCTCCAACATCTGGTATCGTTATGGGTGCCTTGGCTCTTGGTCGCATCGAGATTGGTACTTGGTACAAGTTTGTATGGAAATTGATTCTAGCGGTTATCATCGCAAGTATTGCCATCTTGGTGATTGCTAGTTTCTTTTAACAAATAGGAGAAAGACTTTCGGCTAGGCTTGGAAGTCTTCTCCTTTTTTAGGAAAGGAGTGTCAATTA
>CAUTON010000010.1:0-22288 GCA_963539895.1 uncultured Streptococcus sp.
TTTTATTCATAAATATTTCCCAACTCAACTTTAACTTGATTGTTGGCGACATCGATATCGGTCACGGCAAGGAGGGACTTGTAGGGCCCGACATTGCGGTTGCCTTGCTGATTTTCCGCAAAGACAGCAACGCCTGCTAGGCTGGAATCAAACTCCGCTAGGAGACTGATCATGCCGTTGATGGTTCCACCATTTTTCAAAAAGTCATCGACGATGAGAACGCGACTGCCTGCAGGAAGACTGCGCTTGGAGAGGAACATTTTTTCAATCCGATCGCTGGAGCCTGACACGTAATTGACCGACACAGTCGAGCCTTCGGTGATCTTCAGGTCGCGGCGCACGATGACAAAAGGCACATTGAGGACATTGGCCACGGCATTGGCTAGGGGCACACCCTTGGTTGCCACGGTCATGACAGCGTCGATTTTTTCGTCTTTAAAGCTATTAGCAATAATGCGCCCCACGTTTTTCAAAATCGCAGGTGTAGACAAGAGGTCAGAGGAGTAGATGTAGCCCCCAGGCAAAATCCGATTGCTCTCGGCCATCTGGTCACGGAGTTCTGTGGCGATAGCCAGAGACTCTTCATCAGAAATCATCGGGGTAAAGACCACGCCACCGCTGGCACCTGTCACCGTCTCAATCTGACCAATCGAACTTTCCTCAAAGGCTTTCTTGATGATGGCGATATCCTCCGAAATAGAGGATTTAGCAGATTCGTATTTCTCGGCGAAGAGATTCAGACTGGTTAATTCATATGGGTGATTGAGTAGGTAGTTGGAAATGACTACCATGCGCTCACTTCTTCTCAGTTTCATAGGTTTTCCTTTTTCAGTATACTTTTTCCCATTATATCACAAAAGAGCAAAAAACGAACTTTTTATCCCTTGAAAAGGGGCCTTTTTCGTATTTTTGCTCTAATTTTATCACTTTATTGAGAAGCTAGCTTGAAGAAGCTGGGAATTGATACAGCATATTGATATGTGGGTAGTTTTTCGAGAGACAAGTCCGTAACCAACCGAGTCCGTATCGTCTCGCAGGTAAATCCAGATATTTCTCATCAACCTGTCACGCTCTTTTAATCATCCACCTTTTCAAATTCGACCGCTGCTGTTGTGCCGAGTTGGCCATCTGTCGCTAATTGTTGGTAAACCATCTTGCTATCACTGATTTTTTCAATCCGATATTCTACGCCTGAGCCATCCGTTAAGATATAGTAGCCCTCTTCCTGCGTCAGGGTCGGATTGCTCGCTTGGACAGCATTCCCCTCTTCAATCGTCCAATGATCATTGCTTTCTTCAATTTCGTAAGTTACATCCCACTCTGCACTGTACCAGTCCCCCTCTAGCCAGTCCGTATCGGAGTTGCTTTCAGACCTGCAGCCCACTAGACACAGCGTCATGAGCATCACGAGTCCTGTTAAAACTTTCCTCATCGTTTTCTCCTTTAAAAAAGCTGCGCTATGGCAGGATATTACCTGCACTTTTATAGATATCGTACCAGGCCATACGGTCGAGTCTGACAGACTGGGCTTGCGCGATACGCTTGATGCGGTCTGGGTTCATCGAGCCCACGATGGTTTGAATCTTAGCCGGATGCCGCATGATCCAGGCGATAACAATAGCCTCCGTGGCCACACCATACTCCTGGGCATAGCGGTCCAAAGTCGCATTCAGCTCTGCATAATCTGGATGCCCCGCGAAAATCCCTTGATGCAGGTCAATCAGAAAGGGCGACCAAGCCTGAATGGTGATTTTCTTGAGCTGGCAGTAGTCAATCAGACCACCGTCTCGCATAATGCCAGATTCCTCCCGCATGTTGACATGGAGACCCGCATCAATCAGAGGCGTGTGAGCAGGCGATAACTGCAATTGGTTGACAACCAAAGGTTGATCCATGTAGGATTGGAGCAACTCCATCTGGTAAATATTTTGATTGCTGACGCCGAAGTGGCGAACCTTGCCCGCCTGATACAGAATCCGAAAGGCTTCGGCTACCTCTTCAGCCTCCATAAGGGCATCTGGTCTGTGGAGCGCCAGCACGTCCAAATAATCTGTATCCAGCCTACGCAAGATGCCATCCACCGACGCTAGAATATGGTCTTTTGAAAAATCGAAAATCCCGTCGTGGATGCCACACTTAGACTGCAAGAGCAGCTGGTCACGGGCAAGACCCAACTCCTTGCGAGCTGCCGTAAACCGCTCCTCGGATGCTCCACGGCCATAGATATCCGCGTGGTCGAAAAAATTCATCCCCAAATCCAGCGCCGTTCCCAAAACCTGAGCCGCCTCAGCCGTCGTCAAACGATCCATCCGCATACAGCCCAGAGCAATTTCTGGCACTAGCAAATCCGTCTTCCCTAATTTTTGCATGATTTCCCTCCATTTTTCTTTATTATAGCCTAAAAACCCCATCAGTTGATAGGGCTTCCAATATCAATTAAATCCATAAATACTTTGGGCAATGCGGTAGGCAGCGTTGGAAATTTTCCGACCTGGGTAACCGTAAAGATTGGTCACTTGGCCGAGCAGTCCGCGACGGACTTTTTTGTAGAGACTTGGGTTGTGGGCTTTAAGATAGGTCCAGAGTTCTTTCTTCTTGACCAAGTGCTCCGCTTTTCCGCCTCGATTGAGGAGGACGTTGGAAATGATGGTAGTGATTTCCACGTGGTTAAGCAGGTATTGACGGCGATTTTCATTTTCAATGGCATCGTAGTCAAAGGTGTCAATCATGATTTTATTGACCTTGAGCTGCTGGTCAATCCGTCCAATCATAACCGTTTCATTGACCGACTGGTCTTCACGCCCAATCAGATAACGGTAGAAATCAACTGGCAGATAATACATGGTTTCCACATACTTGAGTGGCTCAAAGACAAAAATATTGTCCACGTAGAAAGTATGCTCAGGCAGCGACAAACCAATCTCGCGCAGAAGCTCAGTCCGATAAATCAAAGAGTGCATAAGGATATACTGGCCCTTGGCAAAGCGACCGACTTGGTCCCAACCGAAAACAACATTGGCCGGAAGCGTATCCTCGTAAGACATGGTTTTCTTGCGGCTTTGACCTTCTTTCTCGTAAACAAAGTTGCTGATAAAGGCATCGACCGAAGTCCCTTCAGACTCAAGGCACGTCAGAGTTTCTAAAATCTTGCTGAAGGCGCGGGTATCCACCCAGTCGTCACTGTCGACAACCTTGAAATACTTACCCTTGGCCTCAGCGATTCCAGTATTGACCGCACCACCGTGGCCTTTGTTCTCTTGATAAATAGCGCGCACATTGCTGTATTTAGCTTCCAGCTGCTCAGCAATTTCCTGGGTATTGTCTTTTGAGCCGTCATTGACGATGAGAATCTCGACTAACTCTCCACCGACTACCAAAGATTCCACGCAGTAGCGCAGGTATTCTTGGGCGTTGTAGCTAGGGATAGCAATACTCAACAAAGTCATAAAGTAAATCTCCAATTCATAAAGTCGTCTGCCAACCGACTAGCTGACATACGTTTTTTCTATTGTATCATAAAATCAAGAAAGTTGCTTTTGGTATTTTCCTTTAGCACGGAAGGCTTTCCACACTTGCCCCAGACCTTTGAAGAAATGACCGTTGACCATAGTCAGAATTCCTGCCACCATATGTTGGTCAATCATGTCGCCCGTCATCTTAGCGATGGCACGGAATGGCATGTTGTACATGAAGAGCAGGTTGAGATCAGATGTCCCCTTCTCCTCAGCTTTTTTCAGCATCTTGGTCAGCTGCTTGTAGACAAAGCGAGCCAGACCACTTTTCGCGTACTGCATCTTGAGGACAGGGTCATTGAGGCGGAGTTCTTGCCCCACGGTCCAGGATTCGACTGGCACCGGACGTCCCAGAAGGGCTGCAAATTCTTCGTCAGAGACATTGGTCACATGGCCTGATTTGTAGCTTGGTAATTGGCTGTGGTCAGGTAGTTGGTCCGTAGAGGCTACGCGGCTGATAGTGCCTGTCAGCTTGATGTCTGCGACGCTAGCACCAATAGAAAGTTGATACTCCCCTCCTTCTACTTCAAAACGGTTGGTCACCGTATTGAAGTAGCGGAAAGTCAGCTCATCAAAGGCGATGAAGACTTCCTTGCTTTCTCCCGCAGCCAGCTCCACCTTGGCAAAACCTTTGAGTTCCTTGGCAGGACGGATGATAGCCGAATCTTCTTTTCCGACGTAGACTTGGACGACTTCGCTGCCTGCTACTGTGCCTGTATTTTCCACCGTCAGGCGCACACCATCTTCTGCCACGCTCAGTTCCTTGTAGGCAAAGGTCGTGTAAGACAGACCGTAGCCGTATGGGTATTTGACAGGTGCTTTGACCGTATCAAAGTAGCGATAGCCCACGTAGAGCCCTTCGCGGTAGAGAGAGTAGTCGCCTGCTGCTGGGAAGTCTTTTGAAGACGGCACATCAGACAGGCCCAACGGATAGGTTTCAGAAAGTTTGCCGCTTGGGTTGACCTTGCCAGTCAGGGCGTCCAGCATGGCAAGCGCCCCAGCCTGGCCAGATAGGTAGCCGTGGATGAGCCCTTTGACATCCACATCCCAGCTCAGGTCCACAACTGACCCTGCTGAGAGGACGACAACGATGTTACTATTGACTGCCTTGATGGCTTCTAGGAGCGCTAACTGGTTTTTAGGCATGGAGATGTGGCTGCGGTCCAAGCCTTCGCTCTCACTGATTTCATCCAGTCCTAGGTAGAGGAGGGCGATATCGGCTGTTTTGGCTAATTCGACCGCTTCCTTGATAAGACCTTCATCTGCCTTATCGACCCGCTGGTAGCCTTGGGCGTAGCCAGCAACATTGATGGCGTAGTCTGCTAGGTTGTCCAGTGTATTGTCCAGTTTCTTAGGATTGATAAGGGAGGAGCCTGCACCTTGGTAGCGTGGATTCTTGGCGAATTCACCGATGATAGCTACGGATTTATCACTAGCAAGCGGGAGGATATTGTCTTCGTTTTTGAGGAGGACGATGGACTCCGCTGCGGCCTTGCGTGCGACAGCATGCTGTTGGTCATAGTCGACAGATTTTTTCTCAGCAGCTGCGAGCTCAAGGACGACATCCAAGAGCTCGTCAACCCGCTCATCGAGGACAGCCTCCGCTAGGCGACCCGACTGGACACCGTCGATGATTTCCTTTTGTCCAACGGTCACAGTCCCTGGCATCTCCAGGTGAGAGCCGTTTTGCACGCCGAGGACGTGGTCGTTTGAGCCGCCCCAGTCAGAGACGACAAAGCCTGTGAAGCCCCACTCATCGCGGAGAATATCACGCAGCAGGCGCTTGTCTTCATTGGCATAGACGCCGTTGATGAGGTTGTAGGCTGACATGATGGCTTTGGGATTGCCCTCTTTGACCGCGATTTCAAAGCCTGTCAGGTAAATCTCGCGCAATGTCCGCTCATCGACAATCGAATCTGAGGCCATGCGGCGGAGTTCTTGACTGTTGACGGCAAAGTGTTTTGGCGTTGCGGCCACTCCTTGCGACTGGAGACCGCGAATCATGGCTGCTGCCACTTTCCCCGCTTGATAAGGGTCTTCTGAGTAGTACTCGAAATTGCGTCCACAAAGAGGATTGCGCTTGATGTTGAGGCCAGGGCCCAAGACCATGTTGACACCCAGGCTGCTGGCTTCTGCACCAAGGGCGCTACCTACTGTTTCGACCATGTCAGGATTCCAACTGTTGGCTAGGGTTGCGGCTGTCGGAAAGCTGGTAGCTGGTACGGAGGCGTTGAGCCCCAGGTGGTCCCCTTCTCCCTCTTGCTTCCGAATCCCGTGCGGGCCATCTGACAAGAAGATAGACGGGATGCCTTTTTCAGGATAATCCTTGGTCTCCCAAACAGACTTCCCTGCCATGAGGGCCGCCTTTTCTTCTAGGGTTAATTTGCTAATGAGATCTGCATGTTTCATATAAAACTCCTCTGTGGGCAGATAGCCCAATCTTACTATGGCCATATTTTACCAAAGTCAGCATTGAAATAAAACGCTTTCTTCATAACTTGCTGGTTTTACGGCATAACTTGTCAAAATTTGAGCAGTCTCACAACAAAATCCCCACCAGTTTCTTTCGGAAACAGTTGATTTGAAGCGATAATAAAAGACCTGACTCGGATTGGAGCAGATCTTATTGTAGTGTCCTAGCTACTTTTAAAATATGTTTTCGTAACCATCCGAGCGAGTCGCTCGATATTTTTCAAGGTTCGGTCAGTTTCCATAGCTTCTGAGAGGCTAAGCGCTGACTGCTGAATGGAAAAAGAGGACAGGAGAATCTCGTCCATTTTCCCCAGATGTTCTCCAAGGGCACCACAGAGGGCAATGGTGTCCACGCCATATTTTTGCGCTAGACGCGCAAGACCAAAAGGCACTTTCCCATTTTCCGTCTGGTAATCCATCTGCCCTTCACCTGTAATGACCAAATCCGCTTGCGCAATTGCTTCTTCGATATGAATCAGGCGGGCAATCGTGTCAAATCCAGACTCAATCCGTCCGCCCAAACAGACAAGAGCGCCACCCAAGCCGCCTGCGGCTCCTGTGCCAGGTACCACTTGCACATCAATATCATATTTCCGCTTGAGAATTTCTACGACTTTCCAAGCCTGGTCATCCTGCTGCTGTAAAATTTCAGCTATGCCACCTTTTTGCTTGCCGAAGAATTGAGCAAACCCTTTCGGACCCGCATAGGGATTGGTCACATCTGCCATGCCGATGACGTCGATCCCCTTAAAAGATTGCAACTGGCTGAAATCAATATCGTCAACCTGCGCTAAAGAATCGACAGCTGCCCCAAGACCTTTCAGCAATCCTACTCCGCCATCAGAAGTGCCACTTCCTCCTAAACTGACCAAAATCTGCTGAACACCACGCGCTTTCGCATCCAGAAATAGAGCTGCCAAGCCAAAACTCGTTCCCTTTTGTATCGTCTCAGCAGACGGTGTGATTTTATCAATCCCAACGACTGTAGCAACTTCAATGACGGCCGTCTTGTCAGACAAGAGATAGGGAGCTTGTATCGCTCGCCCAAGCAGGTCAACAGTCTCCACCTCGATGATTTCTCCGCCTAAGTGCTGATACAGAGCGTCAATCGTCCCCTCTCCCCCATCCGAAATTTCGAAACAGACCACCTCAGCATCTGCAAGGACACTCTTAATCCCTTTAGAAACAGCTTGGTTCAATTCTTTACTCGTCGCGGAACCCTTGTAGGAATCAATCGCAACAACAATCGATTTGCTCATGGCTTACCCTTCTTTCGCTTGTTCTTCTCAAAATAGCTATAAAAATCTACTTCAAGCTATTTCCTATACTTACTTCTGCTGGCGATAAATTCTGGGCTGTGGACTTCATCGACATTGAAAATGGAGACGAAGGCGTTAGGGTCGATTTGAGCGATGCGGAGTTTGGCATCACGGACATCGGTTGGGCTGAGTGCCACATAGATGACCTTCTTTTCCTTGCTAGAGTAGGCCCCTTCCCCATGCAGATAGGTGACGCCACGGCCCAAATCCTTCATGAGGTAGTCAGCGATAGCATCCGCCTGATTGGAGATGGTAATCATGCCGCGCACCGCGTATCCACCGTTTTGGATGAGATTGACCACTTGGCTATACATAAAGCTAGCGATAAGGGCGTACATCATCTGAGGGATGGAGATGTAGGTAAGAGACAGGAGCATGACTAGGATATCAAAGCCCAGTAGTACCTTATTAAGAGCTAGACCGAACTTTTCTTCAATCACCCGAGCCACGATATCAGAGCCTCCGATGGTTCCACCGTTGCGAAATACAATCCCGCCACCAAGACCTGCACAAATCCCCGCTACCAGCGAGACGACCAGATTATCCTGCTGGAGGTCAATCAAGAGAGGGATGCGCTGAAAGAGCCAGATGAAAAAGTAGAGCGCCGCAATTCCTTCTAGGGTATAAATCATGGACTTTCGCCCAAAGAGATAGGCACCCAAGACCACCAAGGGCAGGTTAATCAAGTAGCCCGAATAGGTCGGATTGATGCCAAAGAGGGCGTGGAGGACCATGGTCAGACCTGCGATACCGTTAGCCGCAATGCTATTGGCCATATTGAAGTAGACAAAGCCAAAGGCGTAGATGGCTGCGCCAAGGACGATAAAAAAGCTGTTTTTCAGAGAAAAGGGGGTAGTCTTACTCACTTCCTTCTCCATTCTTTTTACAAATCTTGTTTGAGTTGGGCCAGGACATTAAGAGCTTCGATAGGGGTCAGACTGTTGACATCCAGCTGGCGCAGGGCTGCTTCGATTGCAGACTCAGCTGGTGCAAAGAGGTCTAGTTGGCCCGAGTCAGTTGTTGACTTTTCAGCCTGCTGAGGGACTTGAGCCGCCTGGCTCTCCAGTTTGTCCAGGATATGGGCTGCCCTGCCCAGAAGCTGTTCTGGCATACCAGCGATTTTGGCCACGTGAATCCCATAGGACTTGTCCGCTGCACCTGGTGCAATCTTGTGGAGGAAGGTCACCTGACCGTCTCTTTCAAGCGTAGCCACATGGACATTTTCCAGATGAGACAGGGTATTTCCCAAATCGGTCAGCTCATGATAGTGGGTGGCAAAGAGGGTCTTTGCCCCAATCTCACCATGGATGTACTCAATGATTGACTGAGCCAGCGCCATCCCATCATAAGTGGCTGTCCCGCGTCCCAATTCATCAAAGAGAATGAGGGACTTATCTGTCGCCAGACGGATGGCTTTATTGGCCTCCATCATCTCGACCATAAAGGTAGACTGGCCGCTAACCAAGTCGTCCGCCGCCCCAATACGGGTAAAGATGGCATCAAAGACAGGCAGGGTCGCGCTGTCAGCTGGGACATAGGCTCCCATCTGAGCCAGGATGACGATAATAGCCAGCTGGCGCATATAGGTGGACTTCCCACTCATGTTGGGCCCAGTGATGAGCTGGAGGCTGGTCGACTCATCTAGGTAGACCGAGTTGGGGATATAGGTCTGAGCACCCATGACCTTTTCCACCACAGCGTGGCGGCCATTCTCGATAGCGATGACAGGCTGGTCTGTAAAGACAGGTCGGGTCATGTGCTGACTTTCTGCCACAGTGGCAAAGGATTGGAGCACGTCGATAGTTGCGATAGTCCGTGCCAAGCTCTGCAGGCGGTCGATATATTTTTCCACCTCTTGTCGGATGCGCATGAAGATTTCGTACTCGAGATTGGCGGATTTCTCACGCGCTTCCAGCATCTGCCCTTCAATTTTGGCCAGCTCCTCGGTCCCATACCTCTCCGAATTTTTCAGCGTCGCCTTGCGGAAGAAATGCTCTGGCACGCTGTCCAGATTGGACTTGGTCACATGGAAATAGTAGCCGTCTTTTCGATTGTAGTCAATCTTGAGATTGGAAATGCCGGATGCCGCTCGCTCTTTAGCCTCAATATCTGCAATCCAGCCCGTCCCATCTCGCAGGACCACACGGTATTGGTCAAGGGTCTCATCAAAACCTGACAGGATGATGTTGCCTTCGGTGATGACAGCGGGAGCGTCCGGGTCAATCGCTGCGCTAATGAGGCCATAAAGTTCAGGGATGGCGTCCAAGCCTCCCACTAAATCAGCCAGGGCAGGCTCAGCTATAGCTTCTAAGATAGAGCGGATAGCAGGCACATTGCCCAGGGTATGAGCCAGCTGCAGCAGGTCTTTGGGCGTGGTCTTGCCAAAGGAAACCCGACTGGCCAGCCGCTCGATATCATAGACACCCTTGAGGCTCTCGGTCAAGTCGCTGCGCTCCACAAAGTAGTCCAGAAGGACCTGGACCACTTCCTGACGAGCCAGAATTTGCTTCTTCTCAATCAGCGGCCGGTCAATCCAGGCCCGTAAGAGCCGCATCCCCATAGCTGTCTTGGTCTCATCCATGAGCCAGTAAAGGGAGCCGTGTTTTTTGCTTGTACGGGCATTTTCAAGCAAATCCAGACTAGTCTTGCTGGCATAGTCCATCTGCAGGTAGTCCTTGATTTCGTAGTGGCTGACCTTTTGCAGGTGGATGAGGTCACGGAGCTGCGTCCGCTGGACATAGCTGAGGAGTTTACCTGCGGCAGATTTTTCTAAATCCGTCAAGGATGAGTCAATCAGACCAGACTCCGCCAGGCTCTCTAGCTCGACAGAGATAAGGAGGTTCATCTGACTGGACAAAGTTTGCTCTTCTTGCTCAGACAGTCCGTAGCCTGCCACCACTTCCTTGGCCCGAAGGTTGCGAATCTCGCTGGTCAGACTAACAAAATTGTCTAAAGAAGTGACGAAAAACTCCCCCGTAGCCAAGTCCATATAGGCTAGCGCATAGCGGATGCCGCTCTTGTCAATGGCGACGAGGAAGTTATTTTCCGCCTCACCTTTGGTCGAGTCAACCACGGTCCCTGGGGTGATAATCTGAACCACCTCGCGCTTAACGACGCCGACTGCCGTCTTTGGGTCCTCCATCTGCTCAGCAATAGCTACCTTGTGCCCCAGATCGACCAAGGTGTCAATGTAACTCTGCGCCGCATGATAGGGAACCCCCGCCATAGGGATGGGCTTATCCGCATTTTTATTGCGACTGGTCAGGGTCAGCTCGAGAATTTGCGCCGCCTCAACGGCATCATCGTAAAAAAGTTCGTAGAAATCACCCATGCGAAACAGCAAAAAAGCATCTGGATGCTGCGCTTTAATATCCAGATACTGCTGCATGCCTGGGGAAATTTTTTCCTTGGTCATAGTTTACCCTAAGTGCTCTTGCACATCTGCTTGGACCGCCGCTGCAGCTGCTTCATCACGACAGATGACAAGAAGAGTGTCTGCACCAGCGATGGTCCCCAAAATTTCATCTGGTTTCTCAGCGTCAATCGTATTAGCCAAAATAGCTGCCTCCCCCAATTGCGTATGGAAAACCAGGACAAAGCTAGCCCGCTCTACTTTGCGAGTAGAAGCTGCCAAAATCCTGCCGAGTGTAATGGAATCCTCATCTTCTGGCAGGACATAAAAGCTTTTATCGCCTTCATATACTTTCAATAGACCCAACTCCCGCAAATCGCGAGACAGGGTGGTCTGCGTGACTGAGATCCCATATGCTTCTAGACGTTTTTGAATGTCCAGTTGACGGCTAATCTTCTCAGCAGTAATCATCTCCTTGATGAGATTGTGGCGTTCTTGTTTGTTCATTTTTTTCTCCGATTGCATATTTATAGGCAGATTATACCAAAATTTGCAGATTTTTTCTATTAGTTACCCGCTAAATATGTTAGAATAGGGTAGACTATTCAAGGAGGTCATTATGGACTATAAAGAGAACATTGCTCTGGCTTTGGCCGAGCAGATTGAATCTCTCACGAGTGAGCAGATTCTTGCATTATTAGAAAAACCAAAATCATCCGAAATGGGCGACATCGCCTTTCCTGCCTTTTCTTTGGCAAAAGAGCTTCGTAAGGCACCTCAAGCCATTGCAGCGGAGCTGGCCGAAAAAGTCTCTGTAGCTGGTATCGAAAAAGTGGTAGCCACAGGCCCTTACCTCAACTTCTTCCTAGACAAGAGCCAAATTTCCCAAGAAGTCTTAAAAGAAGTGATTACAGAAGGCGCAAACTACGGACAAGAAAACATTGGTCAAGGTCGCAATATCGTCTTTGACATGTCCAGTCCCAACATCGCAAAACCTTTCTCCGTCGGTCACTTGCGCTCGACCGTCATCGCAGATAGCCTGGCTCATATTGTCGAGAAAATCGGCTACAATCCTGTCCGCATCAACCACTTAGGCGACTGGGGCAAGCAGTTCGGTATGTTGATTGTGGCCTACAAAAAATGGGGCGACCAAGCCGCTGTCGAAGCCAACCCTATTGACGAACTCCTCAAACTCTACGTCCGTATCAATGCAGAAGCTGAAACAGACCCATCAGTCGATGAGGAAGCCCGCGAATGGTTCCGCAAATTGGAAGCAGGCGACGAAGAAGCGACTCAACTCTGGCAATGGTTCCGCGATGAAAGTTTGGTTGAATTCAACCGTATTTATGATGAGCTAGAAGTTTCCTTTGACAGCTTTAATGGCGAAGCCTTCTACAACGACAAAATGGACGAAGTCATCGAACTTTTGGAAGAGAAAAACCTCCTCAAAGAATCCAAGGGTGCTCAAGTTGTTGACCTTGAAAAATACGGTATTGAGCATCCAGCTCTGATCAAAAAATCAGATGGTGCCACCCTCTACATCACCCGCGACCTAGCTGCTGCCCTCTACCGCAAGCGTACCTACGACTTTGCCAAAGCCCTCTACGTAGTCGGAAATGAGCAAGCGGCCCACTTCAAGCAACTCAAGGCTGTCCTTAAAGAAATGGGCTATGACTGGTCAGACGACATGACCCACGTGGCCTTCGGCCTCGTCACAAAAGGGGGACAAAAACTGTCAACCCGTAAAGGCAATGTCATCCTACTCGAACCAACCATTCGTGAAGCCGTAACCCGTGCCCTGACACAAATCAAAGCCAAAAACCCTGACCTGCCAAACAAAGAAGCTGTCGCCCACGCAGTCGGTGTCGGAGCCATTAAATTCTACGATCTCAAGACAGACCGCATGAACGGCTACGACTTTGACTTAGAAGCCATGGTATCCTTCGAAGGGGAGACTGGCCCTTACGTCCAGTATGCCCATGCTCGTATCCAATCTATCCTGCGCAAAGCTGGCTTTATTCCATCAGCGGATGCTACCTACAGCCTCAATGACGCAGAGAGCTGGGAAATTATCAAGCTGATTCAAAACTTCTCTGCTACTGTTGAGCGTGCTGCAGATAAGTTCGAGCCATCTATCATGGCAAAATATGCCATCAGCCTGGCCCAAGCCTTCAATAAATACTATGCCCACAACCGTATCTTGGATGAACATCCAGAACGCGACAGCCGTCTAGCTCTCAGCTATGCGACTGCGATTGTCCTCAAGGAAACCTTACGTCTCCTCGGCGTTCAGGCCCCAGACCAAATGTAAAAAAAAGAAGTATGATACCCTCGATTTTCAAAGAGGGTATCATACTTCTTTTATATTTGATTTCAAAAACTAGTCACTCATCGGTCAAGCCTAATATCTTGCGTCCAATTCGTTCAACATCAGTTTGCAAACCACGGAGCTCAAAATTATCCAAAACTGGAAAACCAAAGCGCTGGCTGTACTGCTTAGCCGTTAGGCAATATTGATTATTAAAATTGCGATTGCCAGAACCCACAATACCCAGGCAGTTCTTAGCATTTTCCCCATAGGCAATGAAATCCCCTAAAGGAGTGGTCAAGATTTCCTTATCCCCTGTATCAATCCCATTGCCACCTTCCAGATAGGTTGGCAAAAAGGCAACAAAAGGAGCATCCAACTGGTAAAAAGGGACTTCCTGTCTGACCATCTCTTTCACATCAACCTCTTCAATCTCCAAGTCCGACTGAAATTGGAGAAAAGTCGTCAGGCGACGGACAAAACTTTGGGTATTTCCACTGAGACTGATATAGACCAAATAGATTTTTTTGTTCATTTCAACTCCATTCTAATACCTAAACAGGAACAGTACAGAAGGTTTGCCTCCTGATGACTGCTCCCTAATCTTCGACAAAACGGCCGATGGTCTTGACATTCTCCGAAATGGAGACGAAGGCGGATTGGTCGGTTTTTTTCATGATATGCTTAAAATCATTGTACTCCGCACGACTGATAATGGTGATCAGCACCGCCTTGCGGTCATGATTATAGGCTCCTTCGGCATCATTGATGATAGTAACCCCGCGATGCAATTTTTTGTGAATCATCTTGGTGACTTTTTCTGGGCGACTGGTCACAATCATGGCCTGCATTTTCTTCTGCTTAGCAAAGATCACATCCGTCATCTGGCTGGAGACAAAGATGGTCACCATCGAGTACAGAGCATAGCGCCAGCCAAAGGTCATACCTGCAATCAGCATGATACAGAAGTTCACAATCATGGAAATCGAGCCCACATTACGCCCTGTTTTCTTTCGAATGAGTAGGCTGATGATATCCGTCCCACCACTGGAAATATTGTTTTTCAAGGCAAAACCAATGCCCGTCCCAAGGACTAGTCCCCCAAAAATTGCATTCATCAGCGGATCGGAAGTCAACGTATATTGCGGGATAAACTGGATAAAAAACGAGCTAGAGGTTACCGTTACAAAGGTGAAAATGGCGAATTTTTGCCCAATATGCCGATAGGCAATCACAATCAAAGGGAGATTGAGTGCGTAGAAGGTCACCGCCACAGGTATGGTAAAACCAAGAAATCGGGTGGATAACTCGCTGATAATCTGCGCCAACCCCGTCACCCCAGACGAGTAGACGTGCCCCGGCTGAAAGAAGAAATTAACGGCAATAGCCGATAAAATCCCATAGATAACTGCTGCTGAAACCCACTCTGCATATTTGTCAGCCGAAATCGAACGGAGAGCAGTCAGAAGCTTACTCCGTCGGCTCAGCCGTTTCAAATAACGCTTGAGAATAACTTTGTATTTATTCATGGTCTTGGATAGTGAGGGCTAATTCTTCTAATTGCGCGCTAGCGACAAGGCTTGGTGCCTGAGTCATTGGGTCAGAAGCCTTGTTATTCTTTGGAAAGGCGATAACTTCGCGGATATTATCTTTACCTGCAAGGAGCATGACGAAGCGATCCAGACCGATTGCCAAGCCACCATGCGGTGGAAAGCCGTAGTCCATAGCTTCTAGAAGGAAGCCAAATTGCTCAGTCGCGTCTTCGATAGAGAAACCGAGGGCTTTGAGCATGCGTTCTTGCAAGTCACGCTGATTGATACGGAGGCTACCGCCACCGAGTTCGTAGCCGTTGAGGACGATGTCGTAAGCTACCGCGCGTACTTTAGAAAGGTCGCCTTCCAGCTCATGAGATGACTCTTCTGTCGGCAGGGTAAATGGATGGTGGGCAGACATATAGCGGCCATCTTCTTCTGACCATTCAAACATTGGCCAGTCGACAATCCACAGATAGTTAAAGAGCGACTCGTCAATCAAACCTTCCGCCTTCGCAATCCGAGTCCGCAAGGCACCCAGCGTATTGTTAGCGACTTCTAATTCGTCAGCGACAAAGAGAACTAAGTCTTTTTCTGCTAAATCAAGCGCAGAGACAAATTCGTCTGCCTTGTCGGTCAGGAACTTAGCGATAGGACCAGTCAATTGGCCGTCAGCCACTTTGACCCAGGCTAGACCCTTGGCACCAAATTGTTTGGCGTAGTCGGTCAGCTGGTCGATAGCCTTGCGAGAATAATTGTCAGCCAGACCTTTGACCACGATAGCCTTGACGACTGGCGCTGCTGCAAAGACCTTGAAATCAATAGTCTTAGCCAGGTCTGTAATGTCTTGCAGCAGCATGTCAAAGCGGGTATCTGGCTTGTCAGAACCGTAGCTATTCATGGCTACATCGTAGCTCATCCGTGGGAAAGGTAGCTGCACATCGATACCCTTGGTGTCTTTCATGACTTTGGCAATCAGACCTTCTGTAATGTCCTGAATTTCTTGGTCAGAAAGAAAGGACGTCTCCAAGTCCACCTGAGTGAACTCCGGCTGGCGGTCTCCACGCAAGTCCTCATCCCGGAAACATTTGACAATCTGATAATAGCGGTCAAAACCAGCGTTCATCAGTAACTGCTTGGTAATCTGCGGACTTTGAGGTAGGGCGTAGAAATGACCCTTAGACACACGAGATGGCACCAGGTAGTCACGCGCACCTTCTGGCGTTGACTTGGTCAGCATAGGTGTCTCCACGTCGATAAACTCCAGCTCGTCCAGGTAGTTGCGGATAGAGTGGGTCACAGCTGCACGAAGCTTGAAATTGGCCAGCATCTCAGGACGACGAAGATCCAGGTAACGGTAGCGCATACGGGTATCATCTGCGGCTTCAATACCGTCTTTGATTTCAAACGGCGTTGTCTTAGCAGTATTGAGCACGGTCAGAGCTTGCACTTGTAGCTCGACTTCACCAGTCGGGATTTGGGTATTGGCTTGCTCACGGGCAGACACCAGACCTGTCACTTCGATGACAAACTCGGTCCGCAGGCTTTCTGCCACTTCGACCACATCTACTGGCGCTGACTCAGGATTGATGACCAGCTGCATGATGCCTTCACGATCTCGCAGATCGATGAAAATCAAGCCACCCAGATTGCGTCTGCGGCCTACCCATCCTTTCAAGGTTATTTCTTGTCCGATGTGCTCTGCCCTTACACGTCCAGCATACATGGTCCGTTTCATACATTCTCCTCATTTCGCTTATTTTTTATAAAAATTTCATTCCTCCCTATTCTATCATAAAAGCCCCCTGTTTTGGTAATTTCCTGACAATTTCTTTCCCCTACGCACGCCAAAGTATTCAGCAAAGTTTTATTACTTCAATTTATAAAAAAGCCCCAACAAGTATAACCTGTCTTCGTTACGAGCAGGCAATACTTATTGAGGTATAAAATCTTAGTGAAAAATAGACTACACAGACCAACCATCGGGTTAGTCCAAATTGGGCTTGTAGAAGGCACGATTGTCCATGGCAAAGATTCGATTGGTCATCTCGCCAGGAGAAACCTTATCGAGTGCCGTGATCATCATCATCATTTCCGCATCAATATTGTCAATCATGTGGATGATTTCGGCTTCCATGATTTGCGGGCGGACTGGGCTACCGTACTCAAGTAAGCCGTGGTGACTGAGGATGACATGACGCAGTACCGTCACATCCTCACGGTCATCGTCGATTCCCAATTCCACGATGGTCTTAGTGATTTCCTCATCAATCAAGGAAATATGGCCAATGAGGTTGCCTCGCACGGTATAGCTAGTATTGTCTGGTCCAGTCAGCTCAATGACCTTGGCCAAGTCATGCAGCATAATGCCAGCAAAGAGCAGGCTCTTATTGAGCTGCGGGTAGATATCCCCAATCTTATCAGCAAGCCGTACCATGGTCGCAGTATGGAAGGACAGGCCAGAGTAGAAGGCGTGATGATTGGTCTTGGCAGCTGGATAGGAGTAAAATTCCTTGTCGTACTTTTTATAAAGTGCACGGACAATGCGCTGCCAGGTCGGCTGCTCGATTTGGAAAATCATTTGGGTCAGGTATTCACGCGTGTCTTCGACTGCCACTGGCGGTTTTTCTTTGAAATCAGCTGGGTCGTTTGGCTCACCAAACTGGGGTAGGCGCAAGGTAATCTGGTTGACCTGAGGGGTGTTGTTGTAGACTTCACGACGACCCTGCATGTGGACAACGGTCCCTGCTGTGAAGTCCTTGATTTTCCCAGGCTGGGCATCCCAGATTTTTCCTTCGATTTCTCCGGTGTCATCCTGAAAGGTCAAGGCCAGGTAATCCTTGCCAGCACGAGTCTGGCGGACATCCGCTGACTTAATCAGGTAGAATCCTTCGAAGAATTCATCCTTTTTCATTTGGTTAATTTTCATCTATTTCCTCTTCTACTGGTAAATCTAAGAGCAACTTGGTCTGGTCATCTTCGTAGAGCTCAATAGTGCGAAGGGCTCGCTCGATGGCATTGGTCCGCGTAGTCAAGAGAGAGTCCACTGTCTTAGATGCTGTATTGAGCTGTTTCTGGGCCTTAGCCAGCATGCCGCCAAAACGGCCAAATTCCAACTTGACCGTACCCAGGACCTTGCTGATATCATCCGCTGACTTCTGGATATTGAGCGTCTTAAAGCCGACTGAGAGTGAGTTGAGTAGGGCAGACAGGGTTGATGGCCCAGCCACCACGATCTGCTCCTCACGGCGTAAGCCGTCAAAAAAGGCTGGATTTCTGACCACTTCCGCATAGAGGCCCTCCGTCGGCAAAAAGAGGATACCGAAGTTAGTCGTTTCAGGCGGATTGAGGTATTTTTTCTGGATGTCCTTGGCAAATCCCTTGATACTCGTAAGCAAAGCCTTACGTGATGCCTCGACTAGGTCTTTGTCACCGGCTTCATAGGCATCTTCTAAGCGGTAATAATTTTCCAAAGGAAACTTGGAATCAATAGGTAGGTAAACAGGCTGCTCGCTGGTCTGACCAGGCAGCTTGACGGCAAACTCCACTCGCTCACTGGAGCCCGACACCGTTGGGATTTCCCGCTCGTACTGGCTAGGTGTCAGGATATCTTCTATAATCTGCCCCAGCTGGAGCTCGCCCATGATCCCACGGGTCTTGGTATTGGAGAGGACCTTATTTAGACTGGTCACATCACGCGCCACTGTCTGCATTTCCCCCAGGCCTCGGTTGACCGACTCTAACTGCTTGGACACTGTTTCAAAGGAAGCTTGCAGGCGTGTCTGCAGCGTCTTCTCAAGCTTTTCCTCCACCGTCTGGCGCATTTCTTCCAGACGTTTTTCATTAGAGTCCTGGATGGCCTGCAGGCGCTGATCAGTTGTGTCTCTGTTTTGCAGAAGGGACTGCTGGATGTCCTGACGTATATCCGTCAGGTGCTGGTAGATCTCGCGTCTGAGCTCGGTCACTTCCTGGTTGAGGGCTTGCTGTTGGACAAATTGTTGCCGTTCTAGTTGGTAGGAGAGGTGGTCAGATAGGGCGTCTGCACTTGCCTCAGCCTGGTGTTTGAGCTGCGCTTCTAAGCGCCCCAATCGACTGACTAGATAGACAAGGAGGAGGGCCAGCAATAGGACCCCCACCAAAATGACAATTTCCATCTTACCTCCTATCTCGACTCTGGATGACAAGCAGGTAGCCCCTAGACAGGCTGACCTGGATATCTCCGTCTACAAATTCATTACTGGCATAGCAGGCCTTCTGGTAGGTATGACCCGCCTCTAAGTTATATTTCGCATTTTGGATGGAGAGAATCTCGCCACCTACTGGAAAAAAGGACACATAGTCATAGCCAGCTACAGATGCAATCTGGCTGATGCCAGAAGGATAGTAAGTCACCAAATTTTGCCTGTCTTGCAACTGGATACGAGTGAGGCCTGGTGCCAGATCAGGGTCACTGGGCAGAAAAATATTGGACAGCTGGTGGTCTAGTCGACCACCGAAGCCTCCATAGACTGTGACCTGTCTACCTGGATAGCGGGCTAAAACGATTTTCAGCGCAGCCTCCAAATCTGTATCATCCTTGTGGCGTGGCAGGGTGACAACATCGCCTGCCGACTGCCTGATCAAGGCCAATTCTTCCGCAGAAATAGAATCGAAATCCCCGATAGCTAAGGACAAGGGCAGCTGTCGCTCCAAGACACGGAGGGCACCAGCGTCCACGCCGACATAGCAGTCCGCATCTGGCGCAAGCTGGTCCAGGTCCCCGCCCGCAATCAGCACAATCTTAGTCATTGAGAACGGCGCGCAGGCTGTCGACATTGGCTTGCAAGTCGCCCTTGAAGAGGTAAGAACCTGAGACAAAGACATTGGCACCAGCTGCCTTAGCGTGGCCGATGGTCTTGTCGTCAATGCCGCCGTCTACTTCGATGTCAAAGCTCAAACCCTTCTTCTCTCTCAGAGCGACCAAAGCTTCAATCTTCTCTGCCACCTCTGGGATGTAGGCCTGGCCACCAAAGCCAGGGTTCACCGTCATGAGTAGGACCTGGTCTGCCAGGTAGAGGACGTTTTCGATGGCTTCAAGTGGCGTACCAGGGTTGATGACCACACCTGCCTTCATACCAGCTGCCTTGATTTTTTGCAGGGCACCATGGATATGGACGGTCGCTTCCGCATGGATGGTCAGAATATCGGCTCCCGCACGGGCAAAGCTCTCGATGTGGTTTTCAGGATTGGACACCATGAGGTGGCAGTCAAAGACCAGCTTGCTGTGGGGACGCATAGCAGCGACCACATCGGCACCAAAGCTGATATTTGGCACGAAATGGCCGTCCATGACATCGATATGGGCGTACTCAACACCTGTTTCTTCCAAGCGTTTGAGCTCAGTTTCAAAGTTGGCATAGTCTGCCGCCAGGATGGATGGGGCGATTTTGTATTGGGTCATGAGAGTTCTCCTATTTGGTTTTTTTGCTGACTTTTTTGTAGGTTTCCCGCGTTTGCTGAATTTCGCTCAGGAGTTGCAGGTAGTTGTCGTAGCGACTCTGGGCGATTTGCCCAGAGTCGACCGCTGGCTTGACGGCGCAGTCAGGCTCATGGGTATGGGTACAGGTGCGGAATTTGCATCCTTGACTAGCCTCGGCTAACTCAGGGAAGCAGTCGCTGAGTGCTTCACTTTCTGTCACTTCATAGTCCAGGGAAGAAAAGCCTGGCGTATCCGCAATCTTGCCCCCATAGAGGTCGTAAAAACTGACCGCACGGGTCGTGTGGCGACCGCGACCTAGACTGTCTGAGATTTCTCCGGTCTCTAGCAGCAGGTCTGGGGCAATCTTATTGAGCAAGGTGGACTTGCCCACCCCAGTCTGGCCCATAAACACAGTGATGTGATCTGCCAGGTAAGGGGCTAGCTCCTCGATGCTGTAGAGGAAAGGGTAGCCGATTTTTTCATAGATGGCACGGATACGATCTAGCTCCGTCCTGTCCTCGACTAGGTCCAGCTTGGTCACATATACGATAGGCTGGATAGCCTTTTGCTCCAAAAGCACCAGGAAACGATCCAAGAGATTGGCGTTGAAGTCGGGCTCCTTGGCACTCATGATGACGACGGCTTGATCGATATTTACGATGGGAGGTCGGACCAGGCTATTTTTGCGCTCATGGATGGCCAAGATATAGCCTTCTGACTGTTTCTCGGCCGAAAAGTCGACCCAGTCGCCAACGTAGGGCTTTTGCCCCTTCTTTCGAAAATTGCCCCGTGCCCGGGTCTGGTAGACTTGACCGTCAGCTTCCACGTAGTAGAAACCGGCCAAGGCCTTGATGATTCTTCCTTGCAAATGAACTCCTTTTGATTGCTAATTGGCTTTATTATACCAAAAAATCCCTTGAAATTCAGCTTTTCAAAAAGGATTGTGGAAAGGAATTGCATTTTTTTGAAAAAATGGTAGAATAGTCTTATCACTTTTTCGCGGAGGTGGTGGAACGGCAGACACGCATGCTTCAGGCGCATGTGCCCGTACGGGTGTGAGGGTTCAAATCCCTTCCTCCGCATGGCGGTAAGTCAGAAATCTTTGATTTCGTTGACGCACCCCCGTCAGGCTGATGAGATTGGTCGTAAGTCGACGACGCAGCGAACTGTCCATCAGCTACGACGAATTGACTCGATTATCGTGGGAGACTTTCTGTACAGAGACAGAGAGTTTTTTATTTTATTTGGACTTCGTTCGATGAACTTCAATTCTATCTTCTCTCGTCCGCCTTGATAAACATCTCAAAAGCGGCATGTTTGAACAGCTTTCGTAACTGAAAGTTTTTTATTTGTGTGACGACCCCCATCAACTACGACGAGCTGACTATATAATCATGAGAGACTTTCTGAAAAGAGAGTTTTTTATTTGTATTGTCTGATAATTTAATCTTTCAGTTGCTTCCATTTTCATTAGAATCGTGCGCCTTCAAGACACTTGTCTGACTTTGTTCCATATATGACATCCGACGCGTTTTGTGTCTAGTATTTCCCTTCTGCACCTGTCATACTATACTTAGAAAAAAATAAAAAATCGAGGAATTTACCATGATGACGTTAAATAAAGCACAAGAAGCAATCTTGACAGACAAGCCAACATTCAAAAAAAATACATTCTCGCTCCGCGACCATGCCAAATCCATCACCTACGGTGGACTGGATGGGATTATCACGACTTTTGCAGTTGTGGCTGGGGCTATTGGGGGTAATTTGGGAACCACCGCCATCATTATCTTAGGGTTTTCAAACCTCCTAGCAGATGGCTTTTCTATGGCGGCTGGCGACTACCTTAGTTCTACCACAGAGGAGCATGACGAACCTGCGCACGCTATCAAAAATGCGCTAGCTACGTTTGTCTCCTTCAATGTCTTCGGACTTGTCCCACTGGCTGCCTACCTACTCCTTATCAGCATCACTAGTTTTTCAAATCAAGTCACTCTGATTCTGGCCAGTCTCTTAGTTTCCTTTGCGCTGGCCGCTCTAGGCTACGTCAAGGCCACCATAACCGGACACAGCAAGAAATCCGAAATGATTCGGACTCTCATCGTCGGCATCGTAGCAGCTAGTGTGGCTTACGGCATCGGTCAACTCTTGGGTGGCATCGTCTAAGCAATTTTATTCCCTAACTTAAATTTATGTCCTACAATGAATAAAAAAACAATTTTGAATTGATAGCGTTTTCAAATTATGCTATAATACCTTATAAAAAAGAGGACGAAACCATGTTTGATTTAACAGGTGATGTAGCAGTTGTAACAGGTGGCGGTACAGGTCTTGG
>CAUTON010000011.1:0-21413 GCA_963539895.1 uncultured Streptococcus sp.
CTATTTTAAAACTAAACAACTATACTAGAAGGCATTATTGTCATTGTTGTAGGATGAATTAAAAAATCTAGTCGTACATTTGAACGACTAGATTTTTTACCATCTGATTCCTTTTATAACGGTTAAGCAATAATGATTAATTCTATTCCTTCACGAAAAAAACGTCTCAATATCTGCTTCCGTCAGTCCAATCATGGGATCAACTTCCAGGTAGTTATCTGGTGTAAGGATGGGAGATTGGGGCGATGGTGTAGCAGCTTTGGGATCGCTAGTCTGCGCTACCTGCTGCTCTTGGTTACTCTGGTTTTCTGTTACTTCTGAGCCTTCAGTCACGCCCTCTGGTTCAAAACGTTCCTTGAGGTAGGTTTTACGGATAGTGCCTGAGTTCTTAACGGCGTAGTCAAAGGCAGATAACTCACCCAGTAAGATGAGCTTACTCTTTGAGCGCGTGATGGCTGTGTAGATGAGATTGCGCTGGAGCATACGGTAACTGCTGCGCGTGATGGGGAGAATGACCACCTGAAATTCACTGCCTTGCGACTTGTGGATGGACATGGCGTAGGCCAGACTGATTTTGTACCATTCGTTTCGCGGATAGGTAATCTCAGAGCCGTCAAAGTTGATGGTCAGCTCGTCCTGCTTGGAGTCGGTGTACTTGGCTGGCAGCAGGTCGGTGATATAGCCTAAATCTCCGTTAAAGACATTGCTCTCTGCGTCATTGACCAGGTGGATGACCCGGTCGCCCTCCCGGTAGTGGACCTCGTTGGCTACAAAGTCCAGGTGACCCTCTACGGGCGGATTGAGCAGAGCCTGGGTCATGGTGTTGAGCTGGTCGATGCCAGCTGGTCCGCGGTACATGGGGGCCAAAATCTGGACTTCTTCTGCTTTGATCCCTGACTGGACAGCGGCGGAGACGATGCGCTCCACCATGGCAGGGATGTTTGCGGCTTGGGCTTCAAAGTAGGACCTGTCAGCCTTTTTTTCAGTGAAGTCAGCAGGTAAGCTGCCTTTTCGAATCTGACTCGCGAGCGTCACGATGGTCGAATCTTCAGACTGCCGATAAATTTTCTCCAAAGTAATAGAAGAAAGGGTCGGAACCTGCAAGAGGTCGGCCAAAACCTGGCCAGGACTGACAGATGGCAGCTGCTCTGCGTCCCCCACAATCAAAACCTGGGTGTTGGAGGAGATATTACTAAAGAGCTGATTGGCCAGCCAAGTATCCACCATGGAAAACTCATCGATGATGATAAACTCAGCGTCCAGATAGTCATCGCGGTAGGACTCGGTCTGCCCTTCTGAGAGACCCAGGTGGCGGTGGATGGTAGCGCTGGGGAGTCCTGTCAGCTCGTTCATGCGGCGGGCTGCACGGCCAGTCGGGGCAGCAAGGAGGATAGGGAAGTCGCCCGTCGCCTTGGTTAGGTCAATCTGATGGAGCTTGGCGTAGATGGCGATGATACCGTTGATGACAGTGGTTTTGCCTGTGCCAGGACCGCCTGTCAGGATGAAGAGGGGATTGGTGATGGCCTGGTGAATAGCTTCTTTTTGAATCGCATCGTAGGAAATGCTAGCTTCTTCTTCAAAGTCTGAGATGGCAGCAGCAATTTGTTGGCTGGAAAACTCAACCAAATCAGACTTATCCAGCAGGCGCTGGATATTTTTATAGATACCTTCTTCAGCGAAATAAAGACTATTGTCAAAAATCTTAGTCCCAGCTTGCTGGACTTTGCCTTCCTGGATGAGTCCGGTCAACTCTTGGGCAACCAGGGCGGGGTCTAACTCAGTCGGTCTAGCCTTCTCCAGCAAATCCAGACTGTGTTCCAAGAGGTCACGGGCTTCCACATAGGTGTCGCCTGATTCGATAGAAGCTGCAAAGAGGCTGTAGAGCAGTCCCGCACGAAAACGCTGGGGAGCATCAGCTGCAATCCCTAGGTTCTCCGCAATCTTGTCAGCGATGGTAAAGCCCATACCATCCACATCCTCGACCAGCTGGTAGGGATTTTCCTGGATAATATCCAGTGTCTTTTCCTTGTAGAGGTCCTGGATTTGGAAGGCCAATTTATTGGGAATACCGTACTCGGAGAGCTTGGAGAGGATGAGCTCGGTCCCGTAGTTGGCCTGTAATTTCTCAAGGAAAGCCTGCTTGTTTTTGGCAGAAAGGCCTGTGATGGTGTCCAATTTTTCGGGCGCAGCCAGGATCTTGCCGATAGGATTTTCGCCATAGAGGTCGATGATTTTCTCGGCCGTCTTGCGGCCGATGCCCTTAAAGTGGTCGCTGGAAAAATATTTGACCAAACCAGCAGCCATAGGTTTACTACGCTCATAGCGGGAGATTTGCAGTTGCTGACCGTACTTGGGATGGGTGACGAGACTCCCCCAAAAGGTATAATCCTCCCCTTCGGTTACGTCGGCCATGGTGCCTGTGATGATGATTTCGTAGTCGTCAAAGTCTGCATCCGTCTCATCAATTTCCAGTAGTAAAATTTTGTAAAAATTGGCAGGATTCTCGAAGATAATCCGATCAATCGTACCAGTAAAAGAATATTCTGTGTTCATAAGTTTTTTTGAAAAAAGCTGGGACGAATCCCAGCTATCAGTTTACACTCCGCCAAATTGGCTAAAAGGCCAGTAGCGAAAGACAATCTCGCCCTCAATGGCATCTGCTGAGAAGGTGCCGACTTCGCGGCTGTCTGCTGAGACTAGGCGGTTGTCACCTAGGAGATAATACTCCCCTTCGGGAACTTCAACGGTAAAAATAGGTAAATTAGCACTGTCGGTCGTAAAAGCGCTGGCGAATTGTGCACGACTTTGAAATTGGGTGCTATAGGAGTACTCAGACTGGAGTTTGTCTAGCGCGAAGGCTGCCTTGAATTCTGCCAAGTACTCTTCTTCGACTTCTTCATCATTGACATAGAGGATATCATTTTCATAGCGGATGGTATCGCCCGGCATGCCGATAACCCGCTTGACAATCAGTTTTTCCGTGCCATTGTCATCCGTCTCACTAGCCACCACGATGTCAAAGCGTTCGATAGTGGTCGTCTTGACCATGATGATTTTTTCGCCATCCTCTAGCGTCGGGTCCATGGAGTGGCCATCGACTGTGACAGGGCTCCAGACATAGATGCGTGTCAGGATGAAGGCTGTGAGAATGAGGAGGAAAAGGCCCCATTCCTTGAGATAGTAGAGGATGACAGCTAGGAAAGTTCCCTTATTTTCTTCTTGCATAGAGACCTCATTTCAGGAGTTTGTGTGCTTTTTGCGTATTGGAAAAGTGGAGTTTGGCCGTTTTTCTTAGGCCTTCCAGGCCATATTTCTGAAGAATCTTGCTTGCTACCTGGTCGGACTTGCTACCTGCCCCGGAGGGGAGGGTGTAGCCGATAGACTGGCTGAGCTGGTCTAGATTTTCCAAAAACATGGCGCGTGCGATGATAGAAGACACGGCGACCGCCAAGTACTTACCTTCCGCTTTTTCTTCTAGTGTGATGGGGTTGGCAAAGTGATTTTGTTTTTTTGCTAGGTATTTGTCGTAGTTTTTGAGACTGGTAAAGGCGTCGATAATGATTTTCTCAGGCTGGACACCCTTTTGAAGCAGGAGGTAGATGGCCTGGTTGTGAAGGGCTACCTTGACAGAGATGGCGTTGTAGCCCTTATCGATGACCTCGTTGTACTTGCTTGGGGAGAGCAGCAGGGCTTGGTGGGGGATGTTCTCCTTGAGAAGGGGGGCAATCTCGAGGATTCGTTGGTCCGTCATCTTTTTAGAATCATCAACCCCAAGTGAGCGCAGGTAGGCGTGATCTCCTGGTGTGACAAAGCTAGCCACAACTGTCAGGCCCCCAAAGTAAGAGCCGTTGCCCACCTCGTCGCTCCCAATCATAGGGAAACCCTGTCCGCTAGGCGTAGTGGAAATGGGTGCCTCAACTGCCCCCCATTTTCCAGCCTCAAGAGGCGCTCGCTCCCCTTGGAACATGACCTTGCCAGAAGTGTAGACGGTAATCATGACGTCGGGCAGCTTAAAGGCCGCAGTCACATAGGGATTTTTATTTGCGACTAGATGGTTCGCGTAGTATCTCTGCAGGTCAGAGATGGCCTGCTTGCTCAATTTTAAGACCTGTGTATTCATTGTTCTATTGTAGCACAAAAGAGGAGAAATGCCTTACTCAAAGACAAAACCTCTCTGAGTTTCAGAGAGGTTTAGTTCGGTTTATCCAATGATAATGGCCAGAGTTTGATAGGGCTTAAGGGTAATATTTGGTGCCACGGTCACATCCTCATAATTGCTGATGAGGACTGCCCCTTGGTCATAGCCAGCTGGCAGGTCTAGCTCTACCTCGGTTCCGTAGAAATTATTGAGAACCAAGAGTTTTTGCCCGTTCAGCTCGCGCTCAAATGCGTATACTTGCTTGCTATCGGGATAGGCCGCCTTGTAGTCGCCCTCAGCGATGATGGGTAGGTCTTTGCGCAAGCGAATCAATTCTTGGTAGAAGGGGAATATGCGGCCGTTTTTTTCACTTGCAACGTTGATTTTCTTGTATGATTTTCCAACCTTGAGCCAAGGTGTACCACTTGTGAAACCAGCATGCTGGCTTGCATCCCATTGCATCGGTGTCCGAGAGTTATCGCGAGATTTGGCTTTTATAATAGCGAAAGCTTCTTCAGGGGACTTGCCTTCATCAAGCATGATTTGGTAGGCATTGAGGCTTTCGACATCCACATAGTCAGCCATATTATCGTAGTCTGGATCAATCATGCCAATTTCTTCCCCCATGTAGATGTAGGGCGTCCCACGAGAAAGATGGATAGACGCAGCCAGCATGGTCGCCCCTTCCTCACGGAAGTTTTTCACATCGACAAATCGATTGAGGGCGCGTGGTTGGTCATGATTATTGTAGAAGAGGGCGTTCCAGCCGTTCCCCTGACTCATGCCTTCCCCCCAGGAATGAAACAGGTCGCGGAGCGCTACGAAGTCAAAATCGGCAAGGGTCCATTTTTGTCCATCGGCATAGTCCACCTTGAGGTGATGGAAATTGAAGACCATGGACAACTCTTTTCGCTCGGGAGCCGTGTAGAGAATACAATTTTCAATGGTCGTCGAAGACATTTCGCCAACGGTCATGAAAGTAGGGTCCTGCCCAAAGCTGGCCTGATTGAGCATATGGAGATAATCATGTGTAATCGGACGGTCTGTGTAAGCTGGTTTGCCATCGTTGATAGGGCAATCCTCCAGCACCTCGTCCTTACCGATGACATTGATCACATCAAAGCGGAAGCCTTTGACGCCCTTGTCTTTCCAGAAATTGACAACTTTGAACAGCTCGTCGCGGACATGTGGATTACGCCAGTTGAGGTCAGCCTGTGTAATGTCGTAGAGGCGGAGATAGTATTTTCCTGTATCACCAAAGGGAGCCCAAGCAGTGCCACCAAATTTGGAGACCCAGTCGGTCGGCTCATCTCGTAGGATGAAGAAATCTTGGTAAAACTTGTCACCAGCCAGGGCTTTTTGGAACCACTCGTGGTCGGTGGAACAATGGTTTAGGACCATATCCAGCATAAATTCAATGCCGTATTCTTGGCCAACTGCAATCATTTCTTCAAAGTCAGCCATTGTACCAAAATCGGGGTCGACAGCCGTATAGTCAGCGATGTCGTAGCCGTTATCATGCTGCGGACTTGGGTAAAAGGGATTGAGCCAGACCATATCGATGCCGAGTTCTTTGAGATAGGGGATTTTTTCGATGATACCACGCAGGTCTCCGATACCACTACCTGTCGTGTCTATGAAGGACTTGGGATAAATTTGGTAGACAACTTTAGTCTTGTCGATGGACATAAATTTCCTTTCTAGTTTGACGCAAGATAGAGGAAACGCTTGTCTCCTCTATCTGATTTATGTATGTGGTTTATTAGTTGGCCTGCTCGTTTAATTCATCATCTTCTGTTTTTGTAAGGAAGCCGATTTTACGAAAGAAGATGGTCAAGACAAACGGTACAACGATTGCTACCAGCATGAGAAGGGCGAAGATACCGATATAGGGACCTTGGATAGACAGGATGCCAGGAAGACCACCGACACCGATAGCATTTGCTGTCACATTGAAGGTAGTGGTCAAGAGACCTGCAATACCAGATCCAATCATACCCGCAACGAATGGGTAGATGTATTTGACATTGACCCCAAAGAGGGCTGGCTCTGTGACTCCCAGGTAGGCAGAAATAGTCGCAGAAAGTGATACTTCTGCTTTGCGGGCATTTTTACGGTTCATCCAGAAATATGCAAGAACAGCTGAACCTTGCGCGATGTTAGAAAGAGCAATCATTGGCCAGAGACCAGTACCACCAGTATCGGCAACCAATTGAGAGTCGATTGCATTGGTCATGTGGTGGAGACCAGTGATGACGAATGGAGCATAGAGGGCGCCAAAGATCGCACCGAAGAGCCATTTAACAGGGCCAGTCAATCCAGCCAAAACGATAGCAGAGAGACCTTGACCAAGCCACCAACCGAATGGTCCAAGCACGGTATGGGCCAAGATAAGGGCTGGAATCAATGACAAGAATGGCACGAAAATCATAGACACCACTTCAGGGATGTACTTGCGCCAGAAGATTTCAAGGTATGAGAGGGAGAGACCCGCCAAGAGAGCTGGGATAACTTGGGCTTGGTAACCAATTTTTTGAACAGTAAAGAATCCGAAGTCCCAGACCCAGTTTGCAGCGATATCAGCTGCAGAAGTGGACGCTACGCTATAAGCGTTAAGGAGTTGGTTTGGAGAAACCAAACAGATACCCAGAACGATACCGAGGATTTGAGATGTTCCCATTTTACGAGAAACAGACCAAGTGATACCGACTGGCAGATAGTGGAAGATGGCTTCACCAGGTAACCAGAGGAAGCTGTTGATACCGCTCCAGAAAGTAGAGACTTCAACAATGGTTTTACCACCAAGGGCATCAAACGGCACCCCTTCAAGGATATTGCGGAAGCCGAGAATCAGACCACCTACGATGATGGCAGGAAGAAGCGGCGTGAAGATTTCGGCCAACATGGTCATGACACGTTGGATCGGATTTTGGTTTTTCTTCGCAGCGGATTTAGCAGCTTCTTTTGAAACGCCTTCAATCCCAGATACAGCGGTGAAGTCATTGTAGAAAACAGGGACTTCATTGCCGATAATTACCTGAAATTGACCTGCATTGGTAAATGTTCCTTTTACAGACGAAATTTTTTCAATTGTTTTGACATCGGCCTTGCCTTCGTCATTGAGAACGAAGCGCATGCGGGTCGCACAGTGCGTCACAGCCGAAATATTGTCTTTGCCACCAATCGCTTGGAGCAAGTCTTTGGCGTCTTTTTCAAATTTTCCCATATATTTTATTGGCATTTCTGAAAATGCCGTCTCCTTTTGGTAAGAATGTGCGAGGGGAACAACCTCTTATTTGTACGTACAAATGTTTATGGTGAAATTGTATCCGATTTCACTCTGAAAGACAAGCTTTTTTTTCAAAAAAATGAAGATTTTGGTATAATATTCGAATATGTATGGGATTTTCCCAACCAATGAAAGCAAGCTATGAAAAAATATCAAGAGATTTTCAATCAGTTACAAGATGCCATTGTCGCTCAAACCTATCCAGCTGGAAGCCTTCTGCCTACGGAGAAACAGTTGCAAGAGGACTACCAGGTTAGTCGGGATACGATTCGGAAGGCCTTGCAGATGCTGACGGAGCATGGCTTGATTCAGAAGATTCAGGGCAGAGGTTCGCAAGTCATCGAGCAAGAATTGGTCAACTTTCCTATTTCGGGCTTGACCTCTTATCAGGAATTGTCCCAGAGCATGCACTTGGATAGTCGGACGCGGGTCTTAAATTTGGAGACAATCCTTGTTGATGAAAAATTGAGTCAGCGGACAGGGTTTGAGGCTGGACAAGAAGTTTGGCGAGTTTTACGAACTCGGACCATTGATGGTCATGTAGCCGTGCTTGACTTGGATTTTTTACTAGTAGCGATTGTCCAAGATTTGTCTAAAGAAGCAGCAGCAAGTTCTATCTATGCTTATCTTGAGGGGGAAAAGGGGCTGGATATTGCCTATGCACAGAAAGAAATCACTGTCCAGCCGACTAGTGAGTGGGACCGCAAAATGATGAAGCACAAGGATGAGTATGTGGTCCTTGTCAAGTCTCGGGTCTATCTGGGCGATACCAGACAGTTTCAATACACAGAAAGCCGCCACAAGATTGATAAGTTTAAATTTGTAGACTTTGCGCGGCGGAAACACCATCTCTAGACCGAAAGCATTATACAAAATCAGGAAATTAAGCTATAATAGAAGACGAGGTAATTTTATGGCGAATTTAAACCGATACAAATTTACATTTGGCGAAAAACAATTAACCTTGACCACCGAGCACGACAACCTTTTTATGGAAGAAATTGAGCGCGTGGCACAGGAAAAATACCAGGCTATCAAGGAGAAAATGCCAACAGCGGACAATGAAACTCTGGCTTTGCTTTTGGCTATCAATGCGCTCTCTGTCCAGCTCAAGCGGGAAATGGCTCACGCAAAGACAGAAGAAGAGTTGGTCAGCATGAAAAAAAAGGTCCTCAAGAAAAACGTGACCTTGGTAGACTTGGATGAATTAGAGGAAAGAAAATCATGATTACACTTGTCCTCCTCATCGTACTAGCCTGGAGTTTTTACATTGGCTATACACGAGGCTTGATTTTGCAGGGATTTTATACGGCTTCGAGCGTCATTGCCCTGATTGTAGCGACGGCTAAATATCCTAAATTGGCTGCCCTTTACTATCTCTGGGTGCCCTTTGCCAATGCGACAGAAGGGTCTAGCACTTATTATTTCGATAGCCAATATCTTTTCAATCTAGACCAGATTTTCTATGCGGGTTTGGCCTTTCTGACCATCTATGTCGTGGTGTACGCTATCATGCGCTTTATCGGGATTTTTGTTCATTTGGTTCGTTTTGCCACACCGCAGGGGCTCTATTTTGACCTGGCGAGTGGTGTACTGGCCGTCATCGTGACCTGGATTTCTCTCCAGATTGGCTTGACCATTTTGGCGACGATTCCTCTGGATATGGTGCAAAATTATCTCCACGATAGCTGGCTAGCCAATGCTATGATTGAGTGGACACCCTTCACCAGCAGTTTTCTCAAAAATCTTTGGATTTCAAATATCAGCGGGTAAGGCAGTGCCTTGCTCTTTTTGTAAGTAGGAAGTTATGAATCAAAACATATTAGAACGCCTGGAATTCGACAAGGTCCGGGCCCTCTTTGCTCCATTTTTAGTGACCGAGCAGGGACAAGCAGAGCTGGCCAATTTGTCACCCATGACAGACCGACAGAAAATCCAAGCAGCCTTTGATGAGCTGACCGATATGGCAGCGCTCTTTGAATATTATCCCCACTTCTCCATCGGCTCGACCAAGGACATCGCCGCAGCTAGCCGTAGGCTAGAGCTGGATGCCGACCTCAATATCGCAGAGCTACTGGACATCAAAAAAGTCCTAGAAGTCTCTAAAAATCTGGGCGACTTCTATGCCAATCTGGAAAATGTCCAGCTGACTAAGCTTTCGGACCACTTTGAAAAAATCGAAGTTTTCCCAACTGTTCAAGGGGCTTTGCAGGCCGTCAATGATGCAGGCTTTCTAGAAGACTTTGCCAGCGAAGAGCTACTTCGCATCCGCAGAAAGATTCATGAGAGTGAGCGTCAGGTCCGTCAGGTCATGCAGGACATGCTACGCGAACGCGCTGATTGGCTCAGCGATACCATTCTTGCCAGCCGCAATGGTCGCAATGTTCTCCCTGTCAAAAATAGCTACCGCAACAAGGTAGCGGGTGTTGTTCACGACATCTCCGCTTCGGGCTCAACGGTCTATATCGAGCCACGAGCAGCTGTCTCACTCAATGAAGAGATTACCAATCTCCGAGCAGAAGAACGCTATGAAATCAGCCGCATCTTGCAAGGCTTGTCTGACATGTTGCGACCACATAGCAGCGTCATCCGCAATAATGCCTGGATTATCGGGCACATGGACCTGGTCCGAGGCAAGCACCTTTTTGCAGGTCGCTACGAGGCGGTCATTCCACAGCTGAGCGATACCCAGTCCGTCCACCTGTTCAACGTCCGCCATCCCTTGATTGCCCGTCCTGTGCCAAATGATTTGCAGTTTGGAGACAAGCTGACTGCCATCGTCATTACAGGTCCAAATACGGGTGGGAAGACCATCATGCTCAAGACCCTGGGGCTGACTCATCTCATGGGGCAGGCTGGTCTTCCTATCTTAGCTGACAAAGGGAGTCGGATGGCAGTCTTTCATGAGATGTTTGCCGATATCGGAGATGAGCAGTCTATTGAGCAGAGCTTGTCTACTTTTTCCAGCCACATGACCCACACGGTCTCTATTCTGAATGAGGCTGACCAAGATTCTCTGGTCCTTTTTGATGAGCTGGGAGCTGGTACTGACCCCCAAGAGGGGGCCTCTCTTGCCATGGCTATCCTAGACCATTTGCGCCAAAGAGGAATCAAAACTATGGCCACCACCCACTATCCTGAGCTTAAGGCTTATGGGATTGAGACACCTGGGGTAGAGAATGCCAGCATGGAGTTTGACAGTCAAAGTCTGCGGCCCACCTATCGCTTTATGCAAGGGGTGCCAGGTCGATCCAATGCCTTTGAGATTGCCAACCGTTTGGGGCTAGCTCCTGAAATCATCGGTGCCGCCCAAGCCTGGACGGATACCGACAGCGATGTCAACCGCATCATCGAAAAGTTGGAAAGTCAAACTGCCGAAAGCAGAAGACGCTTGGACCACATCAAGGACGTGGAGCAGGAAAACGCTAAGATGAATCGGGCCCTCAAAAAGCTCTACAACGAACTCCAGCGCGAGCGGGAAAATGAGCTCAATAAGGCCAGACAAGAGGCCCAAGACATCGTGGATACTGCCCTATCTGAGAGTGAAGCCATCCTCAAAGACCTCCACGATCAGGCAGCCCTCAAGCCCCACCAGATTATCGATGCTAAGGGCAAGCTGAAAAAATTGGCGCCTGATGTGGTCGATTTGTCCAAAAATAAGGTCCTTAAAAAAGCCAAGAAAGAGCGGGCCGCCAAGGTCGGAGACGATATCCTGGTGACAGCCTATGGGCAGCGCGGTACCCTGACTAATCAGCTCAAAGACGGCCGTTGGGAGGCCCAGGTTGGCCTGATTAAGATGACCCTCAAACGGGAAGAATTCGGGCTCATCAAGGCCGAAAAAGAAGCCCAACCCAAAGCCAAACAAGTCAATGTGGTCAAACGCAATACTGCTAAAGGCCCAAGAGCTCGACTGGACCTCCGAGGAAAACGTTACGAGGAAGCCATGCAGGAATTAGATGAATTTATCGACCAGGCGCTGCTCAATAACATGGCCCAAGTCGACATCATCCACGGTATCGGGACCGGTGTCATCCGAGAAGGAGTCACCAAGTACCTCCGCAAAAACCGCAATGTCAAAGACTTCGGCTATGCCCCGCAAAATGCAGGTGGCTCAGGCGCAACGATTGTGACGTTTAAGTAAGTGAAAAATAGCCTCTACATTTTGTAGAAGGCTATTTTCTTAATATCTAGTAAGTTGGCAGGGCTGGTCGATGTAGAAGGCTGATGTCAGAGTTTCCATGCCATCATTCACAAATATTTCGATAGTGTTTCGATCAATGATAATCAGTAAATTCTCCGCCTTTATTTTAACTGCGCGTCTGGAGATATCCCAAGTTTCTTCGCCGATAGGCTGGTATTTTAACTGACTGCGATCGATGTATACGACTCCCTCATCCTGATCATATCCAAAACTAATGAAATCCGTATCAGTTCCTAAACGAAGTTGCACAGATTCTGTTACTCCCAACTCAAATTTACCTGGATGAGAAATCTCCTTGTTCAAGCTTAAAGTCTGAAAAGCATTTAAGCTGCTTGCTAGAATTTCCTGGACCAGATGATGATTCACTACCCGTAATCTTCTTGGTAGAGTCATGCTACCCGCCCATTCATGTCCTAGGTCATGCGGTGGGAAATTTCGCCCCCAATTATGAACCCAGGTAATGGCAATCCGACGACTAGCCTCATCTTCTAGGCTTTGCGGAGCGTAGAAGTCATGTCCGTGATCCACCTCGTGGATATTCTCCGTCTGAAATGTCTTGGATTCCCAATCAACTTTACCAATCATAGCGACCGTTGAATTGAGATTGCGGTAGTCATACTCGGTATGTTGAAAACGCATGGGAGAGACAACTAAGACATCTTTACCATCCAGATGGAAATAATCCGGACATTCCCACATAAAGCCTTGTTCAGGCAGACCTTTTAAGAAGGTCGATTCGAATTGCCAGTCAATCAAATTATCAGAGCCTAGTAGCACAACAGTTCCGACATTATCCATGTGTTTGGCTGCTACTACAGCATAGTAGCGGCCGTTTCGCTCAAAGAGTTTTGGGTCTCGAAAATCTGCCGAAATAAACTCAGCCGGTAGGCAGTCTCCTGTTGCAACTGGATTCTCATCAATTTTTGTAAAGTGTATCCCATCTTCTGAGACGGCCATATTTTGAATCTGTCGGACAGACCCGTCATCTTGAATGACATTCCCAGTATACATAAGCCAAAGCTTATCATCTTTTACAATAGCAGACCCTGAAAAACAGCCATCCTTATCGTAAGGTTTGTCGGGTGCCAATGCTACAGGCAGATGCTCCCAGTTCACTAAGTCACTGGATTTGGCATGGCCCCAATGCATTGGTCCCCAAAAACTACCATAGGGATAAAATTGATAAAAGAGGTGGTATTCGCCTCGAAAGTAGACAAAGCCATTTGGGTCGTTAATCCAACCAATTTCGGCCGTGAAATGCTTTTTGGGGCGAAAGAGCGGATTTACCTTAGATTTGTTAGCGGCTATGTATGCGTTTGCCCGTTCAACTGTAAATTCTTCTGCCATCTATTTCACCCCCGTACCAGAGCTTCCAAGTCCTTGTACTAAGTATTTTTGGAAGAAAATATAGATTAGAATCAAAGGAATAGTTGAAATCGTCAGCATAGCCATGATTTGGTTGGTGTAGGCTGGCTGGGTATTATTGATATTAGTGATAGCAACCTGAAGGGGGAAGTCACTCGTATTGGTCAAGACCATGAGCGGCCAGATATAGTCATTCCAGCTACCAATAAAGGACAAGGTTCCGACGGTTGCAATAGCAGGTTTTGAGAGTGGCAACATGATGTTCCAAAAGATTCGGAAATGCGATGCCCCCTCCATTCGAGCAGCTTCTAACAACTCATTTGAAATGGCCTTGAAAAATTGGCGGAACATATAAATGAAAAGGGGAGCTGATAAAGCTGGTAAGATAACAGCTAGTCGTGTATTCAAAATCCCTAATCGCTGCACGATAGAAAATTTGGTAATCATAATGGTCTCGCCTGGGATGACCAGCAAGGCCAACATCAAGGCAAACAAGGCTTTTTTTCCAAAGAAATCAAATTTTGCAAAGGCATAGCCGGCTAACGAATTCACAATGATTGAGCCGATAGTGACGCAGGTAGCGTAGAAAATACTATTTGCAATATATTGAAAGAGGTTAAAGCGACTAGAAATTTCTTGATAGGGAGTAAACCATTCACTGATATTAAATGATGGTAAAAAGGATTTCCAGGTTCCAAGATCCTGGTAAACGGCTTGCTCGCTCTTCATAGAAGAAGCCACCATCCAAACAAGAGGGAAGATAAAAAGAAGAGCTAGCAGTGTGGCCAATACCAGATATAAAATTCTACTTACTTTTTTATTCATAATATCCTTCATCTCCTGTCAATTTACGCTGAATGAGTGTGAAAATGATAATAATGGCGCCGAATACGACGGTAATGGCACTGGCATAACCGACCATCCGATCTGTGAAACCTGTCCGGTAGATGTAGTAGACGGGTGTCATGGTTGAATTGAGTGGACCACCTTGGGTCATAACCATCGGTTGGATGACCAGCTTAAAGGCATCAATCAGTGTTGTCGTTAGTATCAAGATGGATGTTGGTTTGAGCATCGGCAGTGTGATACTCCAAAATTGTTGCCATTTGCCAGCACCATCAATGCTTGCTGCCTCATACAAGGAACTTGGGATATTTTGCAATCCTGCTAGAAAAATCAACATCTGATAACCAGCACCTTGCCAAGCGGATACGATGATAATGACATACATGGCCTGTGTTGGGTCAGTCAAAAATGGTTGCGGGTCAATGCCGATTTGTTCCAAGAATGCGTTGATTAGACCACTTGATGGATTGAGTAGGACCATCCAAAGGACAGAGACAACGACCAAGGACATAACTACTGGGGCAAAAAAGGCGACTTTAAAGAGAATCGTAGACTTGCGTCTGTTATTAACGAGGAGGGCTAAACCTAGGGCTAGTCCCAGCTGGATTGGGATGATAAAGATGACAAATTGGCCGATATTTTTCAAACTTTGTAGAAAAACTGTATCGCTAAAGAGTTTGACAAAATTATCCAAACCAACAAACTCGGTTGCATCCGGAGTCAGTAAGTAATAATTGGTAAATGCTGAATAGATGGATAAAAGGGTTGGCAAGAAGAGGAAAAGTCCTAGTATTATCATGGCAGGTGATAAAAATAGGTAGCCCATTAGGTTTTCTTTTGTTTTTGCTTTCATGGAAAACTCCTAACTTTAAACAGAAATGGGCTGCCTACTAGCAGCAAGTCTGTATAGACAACCCATTTTGATTATTCTTGTAACAATGCATCAATTTCTTTAGCTTTTGTTTCTAGAAGAGCTTGTACATCAGAATTTTGGTCAACATACGTAACTTCTGTGACGGTTTCTTGTACAACACGGCTGATTTGTGGGTAATCAACCAAGACTGGTCGAGCATGTCCGCTTGCAGCGTTCTGTGCCAGAAGGACTTGCATTGGCTCAGATACTTCTGTTGCTAGGCGGTCTGATGCAGACTTACGAGATGGTAGGACAGAATTTCCAACTGCCATATCATAGACCTCTTGCTCTGAACCAAGGAAGTCGATAAGAGCACCAGCAGCCTCTTTTTTCTCAGTTGTAGCACTCATACCATATGCCCAGCTGCCTGTTGGGGATACGAGTTCGTTTGTGGTTGGAGAGACTGGCAGTGGTAAGATACCATATTCAATATCAGTGTACTGAGAGTCGAGTTCTTGCATGGTCCATGAACCAGACATCTTCAAAGGATACACGCCTGTTTGGAATCCATTTTCTTCTGGAGTGATGGTAGAATACTCATTTGCGATTAAGCCTTGAATGAAGCTAAAGGCTTCGACAGATTCTTCACTATCAAATGTACCTGAAGCAGCAGTGCCATCTTCATTGACAACATCGCCACCTGATGACCAAACAAATGGAGTGAAAGCATACATGAGCCACTCAGAGTGGTCGTCAAAGCCGACATCGATAGCTGGGGAATCATAGTAGTCTGTCAAGGTTTGGAAAAGCTCATTGTATTGGTCATAAGTCCAAGGGTTTTCAACGGTAGGGAGTGTCGAAATATCAATGCCAGCGTCTTCCAACATCGTTTTGTTGTAGTAGATACCGACTCCTGACTCAGAATAGCCTAAGGAGTAGAGTTGTCCATCATATGTACCCTGGTCGATGATACTTGGCAACAAGTCATCCTGGTTTGAGACATAGTCATCGATTGGAGCAAGAATCCCAGATTGGGCATAGGCTGCAGTGTTTGGACCGTCTAGGGTCAGAACATCTGGAAGTGTATCGGTTGTGAGGGCTGCATTGACCTTGTCTTCATATCCACCGCCAGAACCGCTTCGAGGAATATATTCAACAACTGCAGTGTAACCACCCTCATTGGTTTCATTGAAGTCCTTGATGGATTGAGCCATAACTTGGCCTTCTGCAGATTCTTCTGAGTATTGGACCCAAATCGTGACGGTATTCTCATCACTTTCAGTGGATGAGCTGCCTCCGCCGCTACAGCCAGCTAAGGCAACTGAAGACAACAAAGTAGCATATAGGCCCACTTTTGTGAATAGTTTCATAAAAAACCTCCATTTTGGAAACGTTTCAATTCTTGTTCAAAACAGAAAGGCTTTCGCCTTGTTTGTTTTTTGGAAACGTTTCAATTTTTTTGATTATATTGTAACCGTTTTCCATCCCCTTGTCAATAGTTTTTTTAAAAAATTTTTATTTTGTTGTCCCAGCAGGGATAAAATGGACGGGCAATACCTGACGAGGAGCGACTTCCAAGCCATTTAGTAGGTTGAGCAAGGTATCCACTGCAGCATGGGCCATATCCTCGATTGGCTGCGCAATCGTTGAAACAAAGTAGGATAAATCAGCAGCAGCTTTTAATCCATCAAAACCAATAATCTGGAAATCTTCAGGTGCATGCTTTCCGAGTGAGCGTGCAACTTTAATAACATTTAAAGCCATGGAATCATTGACGGTAAAGATGCCATCGATTTCTGGATGAGCGAGTAAGAATGTCTCGATTTTTTCTTCAACATTTTCAATCGGTTCAACCATGTCTAATTTTTGAAGGGGAAGGCCAGCTTTCTCAACGACATCATAAAAACCTTTTTTCCGAAATGTTGTTTCGTTTTCAATCGGATTGGTCCCGCCAATGTAGGCAAAGTGTCTCGTACCTTTTTCAATTAGGGTCTGCGCGGCTAGTTGTCCCCCACGGTAGTTATCAGCCGTGACATAAGGGACGCTCTCCGAAAAGTGGCGGTCAATACTGACAAATGGCAGGCCAGACCAGACATACTGATCGATGTCTGAGTAGGTAATACCAATGATTCCGTCCACCTTGTTTTTTTCTAGCATCTCGAGATATTCGTGTTCTTTTTGCCCATCCGCTTCGGCATTACAGATAAACAGTTTGTAGTTTCTTTTACTCAGCTCTTTTTCTACATAAAAAGCGAATTCAGAGAAAAAGGGATGCCAAATAGTTGGGATAATAAGGGCGATGACCTTGCTTTTATTGGTTTTTAGCCCGCGTGCATATTCATCTGGTTGGTAATTGAGAGCCGTAATGGCTTCTTGTACTTTCTGATAGGTCTTGTCTTTGACGCGGATGCCATTGACAACCCTCGAGACGGTCCCAAGGCCAACACCGGCTAACTCTGCAACGTCTTTCATCGTAGCTTTCATTCTATCTTACCTTTGCTTCGTCTTAGTTTGCTAATGCTATTTGAATCGCTTCTTCCATCTCACTGGGCTCGCTTTTGGAGGCAAAGCGCTTTATGACTTGGCCGTCTTTACCGATGAGGAATTTGGCGAAGTTCCACTCGATGCGCTTGCCTAGAGGGCCGCTTGCCTGCTCTTTGAGCCAGTCATAGAGGGGGGAGGCATCCTTACCATTGACTTTGATTTTGGCAAATCGTGGGAAGCTGGTCTGGTAGTTGAGGGAACAGAAGCTATTGATTTCTTCAGAAGTGCCGGGTGCCTGACCCATAAACTGGTTGCAGGGGAAGTCCAGGATTTCAAGGCCCTGCTCGCGGTAGCGCTCATAGAGTGCCTGCAGTCCCTCATACTGGGGCGTCAGCCCACAGCCTGTCGCTGTATTGACCACGACTAAAACCTTTTCCTTAAAGTCGGAAAGGGACACGGGCTCACCCTTTTGCGACTCAACCGTAAAATCATAGATGCTTGTCATAAGATACCTCGTTTCTGCCTCTATGATACCACTTTTTCGAAAAATGGGGCGAGAAAAGCTGGCTACAACTCCCGTAGCAAATAATGGCATTATTTTTGGCAATAGTGTAGAATGGCCATACAATAAAGAAAGTGAGGACTTCCCATGGAAGCAGTAACGGATAAAACATTTGTCGAAGAAACCAAAGATGGTCTGGTCTTGATTGATTTTTGGGCAACTTGGTGCGGCCCATGCCGTATGCAGGCGCCAATCTTGGAGCAATTATCCCAGGAAGTAGACGAAGACGAACTCAAAATCGTCAAGATGGACGTGGACGAAAATCCAGAAACAGCACGCCAATTTGGTATCATGTCCATCCCAACTCTCATGTTCAAAAAAGACGGTGAGGTTGTCAAGCAAGTAGCTGGTGTCCACACCAAAGCACAACTGCAAGCCATCATCGCAGAATTGAGCTAATTTGCAAAGCCGGGTTCGTCCTGACTTTTCTCGTTTCTTGATATTGGGAAAACTGGTTGAAAGAAGAAAATACGGAAGAATTTTGCTATAATAATCGGTATGAGTAACCATTTATCAGCTTATATTGAGCAAATTGATTGGGACGGGCTGTTCAATCAGCTAGTCAGTAAATTGCTTGCCTTCCTTCTATTGGGCATTTTGTTTTGGATTGGGAAGCATCTGATCAAATTTGGAGTAAAAAAAGTCCTGACTCCATCTTTAAAGGTATCAGTGACAGAGGTGGCTCGGCAGAAAACCATCCTCCGCTTGATTGAAAACACCCTCAACTACGCCCTCTACTTTATCCTGATATACTCTGTGCTGGCGATTCTAGGACTGCCAGTGTCTAGTCTTCTAGCAGGCGCGGGGATTGCTGGGGTGGCGATTGGTCTGGGGGCTCAGGGCTTCCTGTCTGACTTGGTCAATGGCTTTTTCATTCTCTTGGAGCATCAGTTTGATGTGGGAGATTTTGTTCGTCTGACCAATGGCTTGATTACCATTTCCGGTAATATCGTCAGTGTTGGCATTCGCACGACGCAGGTGCGGGACGCAGATGGGACACTACATTTTATTCCCAATCGTAATATCCTAGTTGTCAGCAATCAGTCGCGTGGAGACATGCGGGCGCAAATTGATATCCCGCTTCACACTAATACGGATTTGGAAAAAATTTACCAAATCATCGAAGAAGTCAATAAGAAAGAACTGCCCAATTACCCTGAAATCAAAGACGTTAATATTTTGGGGCCACATACTTCTACGGCGGGCCAGTTTTCTTTCCGCGTGAATTTATTTGTGACGCACGGTCAGCAAAAGCAGATCTACCACACTTTCTATGGTCTCTACCAAGAAGCCATCCGCCAGGCTGGGATGGAACTGCCCACTCTCAGCGCCATTTCGGAAAAGAAAAAGTAAGGAGACAGTATGCACATTAGAGACTTTATCATTGAAAATGGCATCATCTATTATCGGAAGAAGCCACTGTATCGGCAGCCCCTCTTTTGGACGACCTTGGTTGGTGGGCTGCTGACGATTGTCCTTGGGGTGACGACCTTTATTTTTGGAGCTGGATTCTTCGCTTCGGAGGTCTACTCGAGCTATGGGGAAGAGCCCTACTATGACTATGAGAGTCCGACTGGTAGCTACACGGAAGAATTTGGCATCGGTGAGACTGCCGAAATTGCGAGCGACGTGTTCTTGACCGTCGAGAAGTTGGAGAAAGATGACTCGATTGAGTTGGTAGACGACACGTACGGTCAGCCTGTCCTTGTCCAAGTGACCTTCCAGAATCAGAGTGATGAAGATTTTTATATAGACGAGCTCTTTTTTGCACTGTATGACAGCGATGGCTATTACAGTTACGTTGACCTGCGGACCTACGATGTCAATATTCCAGAGAAACTGGCAGCAGGTGAGTCCACTGAGATGACCCTCTATTTTGACAGCTATGACTCAGACCAGTATACCCTCATCTACGATGACTATTATGCATGGAGCCAACTCTTTGCCAATAGTTTATAATACGCAAATTCCGCTCAGATTGAGTGGGATTTTTTGAATAAATACAAAAACTGAGACGCAAGTCCCAGTTTTTCTTATGTGATGAGGTATTTTAGACAAGGCCTTGTGCGATCATAGCGTCCGCAACTTTTTCGAAGGCTGCGATGTTAGCACCCGCAAGGTAGTCTTTACCAAGGTTGTATTTTTCAGCCGTTTCTTTAGCAGTTGCAAAGATGTTGGCCATGATGTCTTTGAGGCGGTTATCCACTTCTTCAGCAGTCCAAGACAGACGGAGACTGTTTTGACTCATTTCAAGAGCTGATACCGCTACACCACCAGCGTTGGCAGCTTTGGCTAGTCCGTAAAGGACGTCGTTGGCTTTGTAAGTGTTGATTGCGTCCAAGTTAGAAGGCATGTTGGCACCTTCTGCGACCAGGTAAGCACCATTTTTCACGAGGCGGGCTGCTTTTTCTCCGTCGATTTCGTTTTGTGTTGCACATGGAAGGGCGATATCCACGTGACCTTCATAGTTCCAAACTGAACCTTCGAAGTAGTTGGCTGTTGCTTTTTCAGCAGCGTATTCGGTCAAACGAGCGCGGCGATTGTTTTTCACATCGCAAAGGAGATCGAAGTCGATACCAGTTTCATCAATGATGTAACCATTTGAATCAGATACAGAGATGACTTTAGCACCCAGTTCAGTTGCTTTTTGTACTGCAAATTGCGCTACGTTACCTGAACCAGAAATCAGAACAGTTTGTCCATCAAATGATTTACCGTTTGCTTTCAAGATTTCGTCAGCGAAGTAAACCAAACCGTAACCAGTTGCTTCTGGACGGATAAGGGATCCACCGAAACCAAGAGGTTTACCAGTCAAGACACCTGCGTCGAATTGACGAAGACGTTTGTATTGACCAAACATGTAACCAATTTCGCGACCACCAACACCGATATCACCAGCAGGGACGTCAAGGTTTGGACCGATGTGTTTTTGAAGCTCAGTCATGAAGCTTTGGCAGAAACGCATGACTTCAGCGTCAGTCTTGCCTTTTGGATCAAAGTCAGATCCACCTTTACCACCACCGATTGGCAGACCAGTCAGGACGTTTTTGAAGATTTGCTCGAAACCGAGGAATTTCAGGATAGATTGGTTTACAGTTGGGTGGAAACGAAGTCCGCCTTTGTAAGGACCAACAGCTGAGTTGAATTGCACACGGTAACCGCGGTTAACTTGAACGTTACCATCTTTGTCAGTCCATGGCACACGGAATGATACCACGCGCTCAGGCTCAACGATGCGAGCCAAGATGTTTTCTTCGATGTATTCTGGGTGAGCTTCGAAGACTGGTTCCAATGTGTTGAAAAGTTCTTCAACGGCTTGAAGGAATTCAGTTTCATGTGGGTTACGCGCTTTAACTGCTTCAAATGAAGCTTCGATATAAGCTTTAGCTGTAGACATAAGAGCACCTCTTGTTTTCTTAAAAATTTATTAAATTGTCTGACAATTTAATATATCTGTTGTATATTATAACACCATCAAAGTTGATTGTAAAGTAAAAAATGACCAATCAGTTTATTTGTTGTGAAAAGATTTTCAATTTTACAAGGGAATTTCCGCTAATTAGTTAACATTTGGGTATCCATCTTAAAAATAGGTATCTTGAAAATGTAAGCGTTTTTTATTAATAAAGACAGTGTCAATCATTGGGAAAATATTGATTCGGGTATGGAGGAAGA
>CAUTON010000012.1:0-20970 GCA_963539895.1 uncultured Streptococcus sp.
TTGCAATAAATTTGACTATAAAAAAGAGAAAAAATATGATAGAATGATAAGGATAAAATAGAGGAGTGAAAATCATGTCACAACCAAAGTATAATCGTGTCTTAATCAAATTATCAGGTGAAGCTTTAGCTGGTGAGCGGGGAGTGGGCATTGACTTGCCGACTGTTCAAGCTATGGCGAGAGAAATTGCAGAAGTCGCTGAGTCTGGCATACAGATTGCCTTGGTCATCGGTGGAGGAAATCTCTGGCGGGGTGAGCCTGCGTCAGAAGCTGGCATGGACCGTGTGCAGGCAGATTATACAGGGATGCTGGGGACCGTCATGAATGCTCTTGTCATGGCAGACAGCCTCAAGCAGTCAGGAGTGGATACGCGTGTGCAGACAGCGATTGCGATGCAGTCGGTAGCTGAACCTTACATCCGTGGTCGTGCCCTCCGTCATCTTGAAAAAGGCCGTGTCGTCATTTTCGGTGCAGGAATTGGTTCTCCATATTTTTCTACAGACACGACAGCTGCCCTCAGGGCCGCTGAGATAGAAGCGGATGCCATCTTGATGGCCAAAAATGGTGTTGACGGCGTCTACAACGCCGATCCGAAAAAGGATGCCAACGCTGTTAAATTTAACGAACTGACACACCGTGAAGTTATCAGTCGTGGGCTGAAAATCATGGATGCAACGGCTTCAACCCTGTCCATGGACAACGATATCGACCTGGTGGTCTTCAATATGAATGAGCCTGGTAATATCAAACGTGTCGTCTTCGGCGAAGCCATCGGGACAACGGTCTCTAACAAAGAAGAAAATTAAGAATTGAGGAAACTATGACAAAAGAAATCATCGCAAAAGCAAAAGAACGTTTTGAACATGCTCATCAGGCCTTGGCCCGCGAATTTGGTGCTATCCGTGCTGGTCGTGCCAACGCTAGCCTCTTGGATCGGATCGTGGTCGAGTATTATGGTGCGCCAACTCCGCTCAATCAATTGGCTTCTATCACGGTGCCTGAAGCGCGCGTGCTCTTGGTAACGCCCTTTGACAAGTCCATCCTGAAAGATATTGAACGTGCTATCAACGAGTCTGACTTGGGTATCAACCCTGCTAATGATGGGACTGTCATCCGCTTGGTTATCCCAGCTTTGACAGAGGAAACGCGTAAATCGCTGGCAAAAGACGTGAAAAAAGTGGGTGAAAACTCAAAAGTGGGTATCCGTAATATCCGTCGTGATGCCATGGATGAGGCTAAGAAAGCTGAAAAAGCAAAAGAAATCACTGAAGACGAATTGAAAACTCTTGAAAAAGATATTCAAAAAGCCACTGATGATGCGGTGAAGAAAGTGGACCAGCTGACAGCCGACAAAGAAAAAGAATTGCTTGAAGTCTAAGGAGCTCTGGGGAATTTCTCCGGGCTCTTTTGCCCTTTAGTAAAGAAGGAATCTATGAACCAACACATTGCACAAACCATTACGGGTCTGGTGACGGACCAGAATGACCACTTTTACTTTGTCCAGATGGATGGTCTGACCTTTGCCCTTGCAAAATCGGAAGGGGACTACCAGCTTGGCCAGTCTGTGACAGGCTTTACCTATCTGGACATGAAGCAAAAGCTGCGCATCACCACAGTGCCAGTAACAGCGACCCGAGACAGCTACGGCTGGGGGACGGTGACCGATGTCCGCAAGGACCTAGGGGTCTTTGTCGATACAGGACTACCAGATAAAGAAGTGGTCGTGTCGCTCGATATCCTCCCCGAAATCAAAGATCTTTGGCCTAAAAAGGGCGACCAGCTCTATGTCCACTACGCAGTTGATAAAAAAGACCGCATGTGGGCAGTACCAGCTCAGTCTGAGGTATTCCAAAAGTTGGCTGGTCCAGCCTATGACAACATGCAAAACCAGACCCTGAAAGCCATCGTCTACCGCCTCAAGCTCAATGGCACCTTTGTCTATTTGCCAGATAATAATATGCTGGGCTTTATCCATCCGAGTGAGCGCTTTGCAGAGCCACGCCTGGGGCAGGTCTTGGAAGCGCGTGTTATCGGCTACCGTCAGGTGGACCGTACACTCAATCTCTCGGTCAAACCACGCTCCTTTGAAATGCTGGAAAACGATGCCCAGATGATTTTGACCTATTTGAAATCTAAGGGCGGCTTTATGACACTGAATGATAGGTCCTCCCCAGAGGACATCAAGGCAACCTTTGGCATCTCCAAAGGCCAATTTAAAAAGGCTCTTGGAGTCCTTATGAAGGCTGGTAAAATCAAGCAGGACCAATTTGGAACGGAATTGGTTGGAGAATAGTATAAGAAAATCGGAATTGAGATAATACTCAAATCCGATTTTTTGTTTGCAACAAGATAGAAGCGATGAAATAGCTGTTCTTAATGGCAAAATCAGCCATGCCGTCGTATTTTTTGACAATAGAGCGGACAACTTTTAGGCCGTAGCCGTGTTGGTCAGCAGATTTTTTGCTTGTAGTGAGAGGTGGATGTTTGGTATCAGCTTGCTGGGGGACCTTGTTTTTCATCTCGATGGAAAGGTAATTTTTCACCATTTTGATAGTGAGCTGGATATCTGGCTTCTCGATACTTTTGCTGGCTTCAATAGCATTGTCAAAAAGATTCATCAAAAGGCCACATAGGTCCATCTCCTTGATATTTACTTGTGCTGGAATGAGGATATTGGTCATGACGTGGATACCTTGACTTCTGGCTTCAGCGACTTTTTGAGAGAGCAGCATATTGATAAATCCTAAAAGAAATCCTTGGATAATACCAACGATTATTCTAACCATAATCTTGATAGGTGGATTCATTCTCTATCGGGTAATTTACAATATGCTCTTTGGGGGAGATGTAACTGTATCTGGAGATAGTATTGTCAGTGTCTTTCAATCAGCGCTCCCAGCTCTATTCTTTGCTGGTGTAATTCTTTTTTTGGCACTGATTGTTAGTCTATTTGCAGCACCCCTTTCAAAGCATAAAAAGCAAAAGAAAATGTTGCGCTTCCAATCAGGGATGGCGGCAGTTATGGCTGTTTTGATTTCTGCCAACTGGATTGCTCTAGGGAGTCAATATTCTCTTTTGAGCAAAGTATTTACCTCTTCTGATGGATTGTCTGAAGAAACCAGAGAGGATTCCCGAAATCTCACTCAAGAGATTACGGGCGAAGGGATTGTCCTTCTGGAAAATAAGGAAGGCGACGGACAGCTTCCTATCAGTTCAGATACCAAACTCAATGTCTTCGGCTGGGGCAGTACGCAACCAATCTATGGTGGTGCTGGCTCAGGTAGTGTTTCAGTTGAATATGCTGTTTCATTACTAGATGGTTTGCAAAATGCTGGTTTTGAAACCAATGAAAATTTAACAAATTTCTACACAGATTACCGTAGTGAAGCGCCAGATATTGGAATGGGAGAACTGGACTGGACTGTTGTTCAACCAACGATTGAAGACTATGACAAGCTGGCATTTTCGAAGAAGCAAAAGAATTCTCCGATACAGCTTTGATTGTCCTGACTCGTTCTGGTGGTGAAGGTCCTGACTTGCCAAATGTTTATTCAAGTGAAAATGCTTATAATAAAACGACAACTGGAGGAGATGTTATCTACTCTACTCAAGAGGATGATATATCCTCAGAAAAATCCTATCTTGAAATAACTACTCGCGAAAAAGCAATGATTGACCGAGTGACATCAGAATTTTCAGATGTCTATGTGGTCATCAACTCAGCCAACTCCAAGGAGTTAGGTTGGTTAGAAGAATATGATAATATCCATGCTGCACTCTGGATGGGCGGTGCTGGTGAAACTGGCTTTAACGCTCTGGGGCAAGTTTTGACGGGTGAAATCAATCCATCGGGTCGCTTGGTAGATACCTATGTCTATGATTTGATGAACACACCGACTAGCAATAACTTCGGGAACTTTACTTATACGAACTCTACAGAAATCACTGGTTCCGAAGAAAATGTTGCGAAATTTGTCAACTATGTAGAAGGCATCTACGTGGGCTACAAATTCTACGAAACAGCTGCAACAGAAGGTTTGATTGATTATGATGAGACTGTTCAATACCCATTTGGTTATGGCTTGTCCTATACCGAATTTGAACAGGAAATTACCAACTTTACGGAAGATGGTACGACCATTACTTTGGACGTAACCGTAACCAATACAGGTGACACAGCTGGTAAAGATGTGGTCGAAGTCTACTATACTCCGCCATACTACAATGGCGGCATCGAAAAAGCCTCCACAAACTTAGTGGAATTTGGCAAGACCGATACCCTAGAGCCTGGCGAGTCTGAGGTGGTCTCTATCAGCTTTGACTTTGAAGATATGGCCTCCTATGATGACCAGACTAATCAAAGTTATGTCCTGGAACATGGGGACTATGAGATTACAATCAACAGCGACTCCCACATTGTCCTTGACTCAGAAACTGTCACAGTAGATGAGGATATCATCTACAATGACGAAAATGATGGCGCCCGCTCGACAGATGTAGTAACTGCTACCAACCAGTTTGACTATGCCCGTGGCGATGTGACTTATCTCAGCCGTAAAGATAGCTTTGCCAACTATGAAGAAGCAACAGCTGCACCAACTAATTTTGTGATGTCAGATGAGGCTGTGGAAGACTACACTGCAAAATCAACCTATGATGCTGCAGACTACGAAGACCCTGATGCGGAGATGCCAACGACTGGTGCTGACAATGGTCTGACTATCCAAGATATGGCTGGTCTAGACTATGATGATGAACAGTGGGAATCCCTGCTGGATCAGTTGACTCTAGATAAGATGCTGGGCTTGGTGCAAGATGGAGGCTTCCACTCTATCGCCATTGACTCTATCAACTCACCTGAAGTCACTGCACAGGATGGCCCTGCTGGATTGTCTAGCTTCTTTAATACGAGTATGGAAGGGTCGGCCTTCCCTCCAGCTGTCGTCATTGCGGCAACATGGAATAAGGACCTGGCAGAAGCGCGCGGTGCTCAAGTCGGTATTGAAGGAAATGAAATGGGTGTCGAAGGTTGGTATGGCCCAGCTATGAACATCCACCGCTCAGCCTTTAGTGGCCGGAACTTCGAATATTACTCTGAAGATCCGACCATTTCAAGTATCATAGGTGCCAAAGAGGTAAAAGGTGCGACAGATAAGGGTATGATTACCTATATCAAACACTTTGCCCTCAATAACCAAGAAACCAACCGCACAAACGGTGTAGCAACCTGGGCGACGGAGCAATCGATTCGCGAAATCTACCTCAAAGCCTTTGAAGGCTCTATCAAGGAAGGCGGTAGCCTGGCTGTCATGACTGCTTTCAATAGCGTTGGTCCCGTATGGGCTGGTAGCAATACTGCCTTGTTGCAATCTGTACTTCGGGATGAGTGGGGCTTCCACGGCATCACCCTGACAGATGCGATTGACCCATCTGCCGAGTTCTATATGGACCTCAATCGTGGTATCCGCACTGGTCTGACACAAGGTTTAAGGATGACTAATGGTGATGGACTAATCACAGACACGGACAGTGCAACAACTGTACAGGCATTGCGTTTTGCAGCCCATGAAAATCTCTACGCAGCTGCTAACTCATCTGCCATGAATGTGGAAACAGGCACTCCTACATGGGTGAAAATCCTCTATGCTGTAGATGCACTCGTGATTGGACTGGTCCTCTTGGCAGAGTTCTTCGCTATTCACAAATACCGCAGAGACGCAGCTAGTGTCGAAATAGACTAATCGCTTATCAGATGAGCGAGAATGGGTTCCAAGTTTTCTCGCTCAAGTATGAACCCTCCTAAACATCACCGCCTCCTTTACTGGGCGGTGATTTTTGCATTCTATATCCGTTTTTGGGGTGGTTACTGCATAGGTCTGGATTAAGGAAAAATCAAGTAAACATGGTATAATAGAGGGAATATTGACGGAGGAAATAGATGACGAAGCTTATTTTTATGGGGACGCCTGCCTTTGCTGCGACGGTTTTAGAGGGGATTCTGTCAGACAATCGTTATGAGGTGCTAGCAGTTGTGACTCAGCCCGACCGAGCTGTTGGCCGAAAAAAGACCATCCAGATGACACCAGTCAAGGAGGTAGCCTTGCAGCACAATTTGCCAGTCTATCAGCCTGAAAAATTATCTGGTAGCCAAGAAATGACTGCTTTGCTGGACTTGCAGGCAGATGGCATAGTGACAGCTGCTTTTGGTCAGTTCCTGCCAACTAAACTCCTGGATGCCCATGATTTCGCGGTCAATGTCCATGCTTCACTCCTGCCAAAATATCGTGGTGGAGCGCCGATTCACTATGCGCTGATCAATGGCGATGAGCGTGCGGGCGTGACCCTGATGGAGATGGTCAAGGAGATGGATGCCGGTGATATGATCGCAAGCGACAGCATCCTGATTGAGGAAACAGACAATGTCGGGACGCTTTTTGAAAAATTGGCTGTGGTTGGGCGAGATTTATTACTAGAGGCTCTGCCACACTATCTGTCAGGACAGTTGGTACCGACTCCGCAGGATCCAAGTCAGGTTACCTTCTCTCCCAATATTTCCCCAGAGGAAGAACGCTTAGACTGGACCAAATCAGCCCGTGCCATCTTCAATCACATACGGGGGATGAATCCCTGGCCTGTGGCGCATACGATTTGGCGAGGTGGTCGCTTTAAGGTCTATGAATCTCAAGTCGTCGAGGGACAGGGAGAACCTGGTCAAGTGCTCGTGAAGTCTAAGAAAGAATTGGTCGTGGCAGCAGGTCAGGGTGCAATTTCACTTAAAATTGTCCAACCAGCAGGCAAACCGAAAATGGCCATCACAGACTTTCTCAATGGTCTAGGACGAGACATAGAAGTAGGTGACGTCTTTGGACAAGAATAAGCAAGAATCCGCTCGTGGTCTCGCTCTGACGGTCTTGACGCAAGTGGCAGAAGACACAGCCTATGTCAATCTGGCTCTCAAAAAAGCTCTGAATGCAAGTGCCCTGTCTGCTCAGGACAAGGCACTTGCCACCGAAATTGTCTATGGAACAGTGGCTCGCAAGATTACTCTTGAGTGGTACTTGGCTCATTATATCGAAGACCGTGACAAGCTGGATGGCTGGGTCTATCAGCTGCTTTTGCTCAGCCTTTACCAGCTGCTCTATCTAGATAAGATTCCAGCGCATGCGGTGGTCAATGAAGCGGTCAATCTAGCCAAGCGTGGTCGTGGTACGGACAAGTTTGTCAATGCTGTTTTGCGCAAATGGCTTTCGTCTGACAAGCCAACTATCGAGACAATTAAGCGTAAAAATAAACGATTATCAGTCCAGTATTCAGTCCCTGTTTGGCTGGTCAAGGTCTTGCTAGACGAGTACGGAGAAGAGCGGGCGACTGCTATTTTTGCCAGCCTCTACAAGCGCAGCAAGGCTAGTGTCCGAGTGACAGATGCCAGTCGTCTTGCAGAAATAGCTGAGCAGTTAAATGCTCGTCCTTCAGCACTTTCGCCAGTCGGTCTGGTCAAGGAATCTGGTCATTTAGCGAGTTCGGATTACTTTAAAGAAGGCCTCTTGATCATCCAAGATGAGACCAGCCAGCTGGTGGCGCCGACTTTACGGATTAAGGGTGATGAAGAAATATTAGATGCCTGCGCAGCACCTGGTGGAAAGACAGTTCATATGGCTTCTTACTTAACGACAGGTCATGTGACGGCGCTGGATTTGTATCCGCATAAGCTGGCCTTGATTGAAGAAAATGCAGAGCGTCTCGGTGTCAAGGACCGTGTCCAGACTGTCCAGCTTGATGCCAGAAAGGTCGCTGAATCCTATCCTGCTGATACCTTTGACAAGATTTTGGTGGACGCCCCTTGTTCGGGGATTGGGCTCATTCGCAGAAAACCGGATATCAAATACAACAAAGAGGCAGCTGACTTCGATAGTCTGCAATCGGTGCAGCTGGCTATCCTTGAAAGTGTTTGCCAAACCGTCAAAAAAAGTGGTATAATAACCTACAGTACCTGCACCATTATTGCAAAGGAAAATCAGGAAGTCATCAAAGCCTTTCTAGCCAGCCATCCAGATTTTGAACAGGTTGCCCTACGTCATGAAAGGGCTGATATTGTAAAGGATGGTTGTCTTTTGATTACACCGGAGCAGTATGAGACAGATGGATTTTTCATCGCACAAATCAGAAGAAAATCCTAGATTAGAGGAGGAAGGCTGCCAGTCAGTCAAATGCATATGGAAATTTCACTTTTAACTGATGTTGGACAAAAACGTTCTAACAACCAAGATTATATCAACCGCTATAAGAACCGTGCAGGGATTGATTTAATCGTCCTTGCTGATGGGATGGGAGGTCATCGTGCCGGCCATATCGCCAGTGAAATGACAGCAACAGACCTTGGTTCTGCTTGGGTCGATACACAAATTAACAATCTCAATGACGTGCGTGAATGGTTTTCGACGGTCATTGAGCAAGAAAATCAAAAAATCTATGAGCTTGGTCAAACAGAAGAGTATAAGGGAATGGGAACGACGCTTGAAGCGGTGGTTACCATTGACCAACAGATGATTTACGCCCATGTCGGCGACTCGCGGATTGGGATTATTCGCAATGATGAGTATACACAGTTGACGAGCGATCATTCCTTGGTAGGTGCATTGGTGCGTGCGGGTCAAATCACAGAAGAAGAAGCTGCTCGTCATCCTCAAAAAAATATTATCACCCAGTCTATCGGGCAATCAGAGCCAGTCGAAGCTGATATTGCCATCAAGAGCCTAGAGCCAGGGGACTACATCCTGATTAACAGCGACGGGCTGACCAATATGATTTCAAAAGAAGACATTCGCGATATTGTCACAAGTGATGTGCCACTGGATAGCAAAACGGAAACCCTGATTCGCTTTGCCAATAAGGCTGGTGGAACGGATAATATCACCGTCGGTCTCCTTCATTTTCCACAGGAGGCAAATGAATGATTCAGATTGGAAAGATATTTGCAGGTCGCTACCGAATAGTTAAGCAGATTGGGCGTGGCGGGATGGCAGATGTCTATCTGGCAAAGGATCTGATACTGGATGGAGAGGAAGTGGCCGTGAAGGTCCTCCGGACCAACTACCAGACAGACCAGATAGCCGTTCAGCGTTTCCAGCGGGAAGCGCGTGCCATGGCGGAACTGGATCACCCCAATATTGTGCGTATCTCTGACATCGGCGAAGAAGATGGTCAGCAGTATCTGGCCATGGAATACGTCGATGGTTTGGATTTAAAGCGGCATATTAAGGAGAATGGGCCTCTCTCAAACGACGAGGCAGTCCGTATTATGGGGCAAATTTTGCTAGCCATGCGGATGGCGCATACACGTGGCATTGTCCATCGGGACTTGAAACCTCAAAATGTCCTCCTGACCAAGGATGGAACCGCTAAAGTAACGGACTTTGGGATTGCGGTGGCCTTTGCGGAAACCAGTCTAACTCAGACCAATTCTATGTTGGGCTCTGTCCACTATCTATCACCTGAGCAGGCGCGTGGTAGCAAGGCGACTGTTCAAAGTGATATTTATGCCATGGGGATTATCCTCTTTGAAATGCTGACGGGGCATATTCCTTATGATGGGGATAGTGCTGTCACGATTGCCCTACAACATTTTCAGCAGCCACTCCCATCCGTACGGGATGAAAATCCCAGTGTTCCTCAGTCTTTGGAGAATGTTGTCTTGCGTGCAACCGCAAAGAAGTTGACAGAACGCTACAAAACGGTAGCAGAAATGTATGCCGATCTGGCATCTTCCTTGTCAGCAGACAGACGCAACGAAGCTAAGGTCTTGCTATCAAATGGAAAAGTCGATACAAAAACCTTACCAAAACTGTCGCAAATGACAAGTGAAGTCAAGGCAACACCAACGCCAGAAAAACCAGTAGATCAACCTATAGCGACCAATCCAGAAGTTACCAGCGCACCCAAGAAAAAACGCAAGATGCGAGCGCGCTACAAAGTTCTAATCGCTGCGATTCTCTTAATTGCAGCGGGTCTTGCCATCGTCTTTTTAAACTCGCCAGACACGGTGAGGGTCCCAGACGTAGCTGGCATGACATTGGAGGAAGCACGGACTGAAATTGAAGAAGCAGGTCTCGTTGTCGGAGAGGTGACGGAAGAACATTCATCGGACGTGGAGACAGGGTTGGTCATCGAAACAGACCCGAGTGCCAACACTTCTAAACGTGAAGGAAGCACAATCGATATTGTAGTTTCATCGGGAGAAGAAACGGCTACTGTCCCAGATGTTTCGAGCATGAGCGTCTCAGAGGCGACGAAAGCCCTGACCGATGCAGGTTTCAAAGTTGGAAAAACCACTCAAGAAGATAGCGATACGGTGGATTCTGGAGATGTTATCCGGACAGATCCAGGTGCCAATACGACTCAGACAGTCGGTACAAGCATCAACTTGATTGTCTCTTCGGGTGCTGCAGAGATTGAAGTGCCTGATGTCTCAGGTTATAGTCTTGAAAATGCGACCCAGATGTTGGAATCAGCAGGATTCAAAGTGGGGACCACGACGGAAAAGTACAGTGATACAGTGCAAGAGGGCCTTGTTATATCGACTGACCCTACAGCAGGCAGTTCACTGGTAGAAGGCTCTACTATCAATCTTGTGATTTCAAAAGGTGCAGCCATTACCATGCCAGATTTTGGTACAGAACAAATCACCTATGCAGAGGCCCGTCGCCAACTACAAGCCCTGGGCATTTCCGTCTCCAACATCGAAAAAGTAGAAGATAGCTCCTACACGTCTTCAACTAGCGATATGGTTGTCGGTCAATACCCTGCAGCTGGGGAAGTCATTACAGGCACAGTAACCCTCTATGTCAGTGTCGCAAACGCATCATCATCTACAAGCTCAACAAGTAAGAATTCTACAAGCTCAACAAGTGAGAATTCTACAAGCACTAGCTCATCAGACTAGCAAAAGCCCTTCGGGGCTTTTTAGTTTTCTGACTAGCTTTTCCTAGAAATTTGGTACAATATAAGAAAGTCTGAAAGGAGCATTATGCGGAAAATCCAATTTTTTATTTTAGTTGAAACACTGCTATTTTCCCTTGCCTTCTTCGATGCCCTCCGCAATGAGGGAGCGCGTATTTTTTTAATTGTGGCAATCCTGCTCCTTGCTCTTAAATTTTTGCTGGGCCGTAAAGGAGTAGACGTCTTGCTGACGACTGCCAGTATTCTCCTCTTTATTGTATTTGCCTTAAATATTTATTTTATATTAGCTATTTTATTTGCGCTCACCTACTTGATCATTAATTCCTTTGCTCGTTATGAAAAGATAAATCGTTATAGCCAAGTTTTGGTAGACGAAAAAATCTTATCAGTACGTAGGGAAAAGACAAGCTGGTTTGGTCAGCAAGACTACAGCCAAACCCACTTTGGTTTTGATGATGTAAATGTGACACGTTTATTTGGCAATGATATCATTGACCTCGACCAAGCCATTGTCACTGGGACCGATAATGTGATCCTCATCCGAAAGGTTTTTGGAAAGACAAAGATTATTGTCCCAGTAGATGTCGAAGTCTCTCTTTCCGCAAGTAGTCTTTATGGTAGAGTATCTTTTCTGGGGGAAGCTTTTTGGGATCTTCGCAATGAAAGTATTTCTGCGACCAGTCCTGCTTATGACGGAGCTTACAAAAAGGTCAAAATCGTCCTCAATACCTTTTACGGAGATGTGGAGGTGGTACGCGTATGATGAAAAAAAGTACCCTTCTCCTCCTGATTTGGTATGCAGCGCTGATTGTGCTGATAGTGGTGGCAGCGATTGTTCCACTATTGGATTATTCTCTGCTGGATGTCAATTTGTGGGTTTCGCGTGAGCAATTGGCGTTGACGGTCGTCCTCCTGATTGCCCTATTGACATTTTTCCTAGTGACCCTAGTCCAGACGATTCAGCTGCTTTCGACGCAAAGTTTGCGGCATCAAATCAAGATGATTCTGCAAAATAAAAATCTGAACTCTTACGAATCTGATGACCAGCTGATGGTAGAATTGTCTGAGAAGGTCCGTAGCTTGACTCGGCAAGTTCAGCTGATTGACAACCAAGACTTGGTCAAGCGGGAAGAAATTATCGAATCAGAGCGTAAGCGGATAGCCCGCGATCTCCACGATACCGTCAGTCAGGAACTCTTTGCTAGCAGCATGGTTCTTTCAGGGCTGGCTGTCAGTCTGGATTCCATTTCCAAGGAAAATCTCCAGCAGCAGCTAGCCACCGTCAAGGAAATGATTGAAGGTGCCCAGCGTGATTTACGGATTTTACTCCTCCATTTACGGCCCAGCGAGCTGGATGGCAAAAGTCTGGTGGAAGGTTTTCAGCTGATTCTCAATGAAGTCACCGACAAGAGTCGGATTGAGGTGATTTTTAAGCATGATGTACAAAAACTCCCGACTCTAGTCGAAGAGCACCTCTTTCGGATTGCCCAAGAAATCATTAGTAACACCCTGCGCCACGCCCAAGCTCAGCATCTAGAAGTTTATCTTTTACAAAATGAATATGAGCTGCAACTCAAAATGGTGGACGACGGAGTCGGATTTGTCATGGATGAAGAGCGGGAGATGAGCTATGGCCTACAAAATATCCGAGAGCGGGTCGAGGATATGGCGGGTAGCCTCAAGATTCGTACCGCAGAAAACAAAGGGGTCGCTATCGACATCCGTATTCCACTATTGAAAGGACAAGAAAATGACCAAGACACGAGTGATGCTAGTTGATGACCATGAGATGGTCCGATTAGGCCTCAAAAGTTTTTTAAATTTACATGAAGATATCGAAGTTGTAGCAGAAGCCAGTGATGGTGAAGCTGGTGTGGCTCAAGCTCTGGAAAGTCGGCCGGATGTCGTTGTGATGGACCTGGTCATGCCTAAGATGAACGGTGTTGACGCGACGTTGGCTCTCCTCAAAGAATGGCCCGAGGCTAAAATCCTGATTCTGACATCTTATTTGGACAATGAAAAAATCTATCCTGTCCTTGACGCAGGGGCCAAAGGTTACATGCTCAAGACGTCCAATGCTGCCGAGATTCTTGCTTCTATTCGTAAAGTTGCCCGTGGAGAATTGGCCATCGAGACAGAAGTCGAGAAAAAAGTGGAAGACCACAAGCGTCACCCAGCCCCGCATGAAGATTTGACGGTCCGTGAACGAGAAATTCTCGCCCTTCTTGCCAAAGGTTATGACAATCAACGAATTGCAGACGAGTCCTTTATTTCCCTCAAAACTGTCAAGACCCATGTGTCCAATATCTTGTCCAAATTATCCGTCAGTGACCGCACGCAAGCAGTCGTTTATGCCTTTCAACATGGGCTAGTAGCACAAGACGACGAATCGTGATATAATAAGAGAGTTAGTGAAAAAGGGACAACCCTAGGAGGTATCAAATGATAGAAACAACATTTCCACAATTGAACCCAGCGGCCGTAGAAGGTCCGGTAGCAACTATCAAGACCAACCACGGTGAGCTGAAAATCAAGCTCTTCCCAGAAGTGGCACCCAAAACTGTTGCCAACTTTGTTGGTCTTTCTAAGGATGGCTACTACGATGGTATTATCTTCCACCGTATCATCCCAGATTTTATGATCCAAGGTGGCGACCCGACTGGGACCGGTATGGGTGGTCAATCCATTTATGGCGCGTCTTTTGAAGATGAATTTTCTATGAACGCCTTTAACTTGCGTGGGGCTCTTTCCATGGCCAATGCAGGCCCAAACACCAATGGCAGTCAATTCTTCATCGTGCAAAACACCAATTTCCCATACGCTAAAGAGCAATTGGTCAATGGTGGCTGGCCGGCTGAAATCGCAGCAGCCTACGCTGCAAATGGTGGCACTCCTCACTTGGACCAAAAACACACCGTATTTGGACAATTGATGGATGAAGCATCGTATGCAGTGCTGGACGCCATCGCAGCTGCTGAGACCGGTGCTATGGATAAACCTATCCAAGATGTCGTTATTGAAACCATTGAAATCGAGGATTAAGATGAAAATTGGTGACAAAGTAGCGGGCAAAATCGTTGGGATTCAGCCCTACGGTGCTTTTGTCGAATTGGAAAATGGAAGCACAGGCTTGATTCACATTTCTGAAATCAAGACAGGCTATGTAGAAAACATCTATGATAGCCTTGCTCTAGACCAAGAGGTCCTTGTGCAGGTCGTCGACTATGACGAATTCACAGGGAAAGCCAGCCTGTCCATGCGGACTCTGGAAGAAGAAAAAAAGCAATTTCCGCGCCGCCATCGCTTTACCAATGAACGTTACAAAATCGGCTTTGCACCACTTGAAAAAAATCTCTCCCACTGGATTACAGAAGGAAAAGCCTTCTTGCAAGAACGACAAAAAGGGGAGTGAGATCACAAAATCGGATTTCTATGGGATATCCGATTTTTGTCTCACTCCCTTTTTTTTTAGCATTATTTTGTGTCTGATGTAGCGTATTTTGAGGTAATTTCTTGGATTTGCTCGATATTACCAGCGACACTTTGCTGGTAAACGCGCATCTTGTGCTGGAGGTCCGATGCCATGTTCTTTAGCGGCTCCTGATAGGACTGGATGATAGCCAGGTTGTCCTGGATAGACTGGTAGCTGTCCTTGGCTTTGGTGATTTGGCCAGTGGTATCGATGATTTCTTGGGAAATTTTTTCACGATTGGCCACGACCAGGTAGGAGAGGCTACCCGCAGCAAGTGCTGCTAGTGCATTGATAAATTTCATTTGCTTCCTCCCATGTAGAGTTTTTGTGACAAGGCTGCGAGCTGCTCAAAGTCAGGTTCATTAGCCTTAAATGAAATGCTCAATCCATCTGTCTCGTCATAGCGTGGCAGAAGATGGATGTGGGTATGAAAGACTGTCTGGCCAGCGATTTCTTCGTTATTATTGATAATGTTGACGCCTGCTGCACCGAGCGTATCTTTTAAATGGCGAGCAATAGCTGGCACCCGCTCAAAGAGTCGGCCAGCGGCTGCAGCATCCATGTCTAGGACATTTCTAGCATGTTGTTTTGGGATGACCAAGGTATGGCCCTTTGTGACCTGGGTGATGTCGAGGAAGGCCAGGACCTCCTCGTCCTCATAAACCTTGGATGAGGGGATGTCCCCTGCAGTAATCTGACAAAATAGGCAATCCGTCATAACTAGCCCCCTTTAGTGAATTTTGTTATAATCATTATACCAAATAATAGGAGAAATGTATGCTGCAAGTAAAGAATGTGACAGGAGGCTATGCCAATATTCCTGTCCTGAAAAACCTAAATTTTGAAGTGAAAGATGGAGAATTGGTCGGCCTGATTGGCCTTAATGGTGCAGGCAAATCGACCACCATCAAGGAAATAATCGGTCTCTTGACACCTTATAAAGGGGAAATCTTGATAGACGGAGACAGTCTCAAGACCAAGCCAGAAAATTACCGCAAGAAAATTGGTTTTATCCCAGAGACGCCCAGTCTCTACGAAGAGCTGACCTTGAAGGAACACCTAGAAGTAGTGGCTATGGCCTACGACCTGGATTGGGATACCAGTTGGCCTCAAGTAGAGAAGCTCTTGACCCTCTTTCGCCTGAGGACTAAGCTGGATTGGTTTCCTGTCAATTTTTCTAAAGGAATGAAGCAGAAGGTCATGATTATCTGCGCCTTGATGGTTGACCCGATCCTCCTAATTGTCGATGAGCCCTTTTTAGGTTTGGACCCAGTGGCTATACAGGATTTGACAGATTTATTAGCCCAGGCTAAGGAAGAAGGCAAGGCTATCCTCATGTCCACCCATGTGTTGGACTCGGCTGAAAAGATGTGCGACCGCTTTATTATCCTTCACAAGGGAGAGATTCGTGCTGCGGGGACCTTGGCAGACTTGCGCAGGGAGTTCGGTCAGCCCGATGCTAGCCTCAACGACCTTTATCTGAGCTTGACACGGGAAGGAGAGTAAGATGCAGGCACTTTTTCAAAAACGCCGTCTGGATTTTCTCCAGCTCTGCCTCAAGTACCTGCGCTATGTCCTCAATGACCACTTTGTCCTCATCATGATGGTTCTAGTTGGATTTCTGGCTCTTCAGTATCGGGATTTGCTGCTACATTTTCCTGCCAATCCCTGGCCCATCGCCCTGGTCCTGGCTCTACTGACTCTCTTGATTCTTTTTGCAGGTAAGGTAGCGACTTACTTGGAGCCTGCTGATGCGCATTTTCTTTTGACAAAAGAAGCAGAGGTAAAGCAGCAAATCAGAGGCGCCACATGGCGGGCCTTTCTGGTCTGGGGGGGGCTGCAAGTCCTCATCCAGCTGCTCCTATTACCACTCTACCTACAGTTTGGCTGGTCCGTCGTCGGGTTTGTCCTCTATTTGCTCCTCTTGACAGGGCTCAAGTACGGACTTTTTCATCTGCAAGTGCAACGCTTCCTGACTGCCAATGGCTTAGACTGGGATGGCCTCATTGCCTACGAGAAAAAAAGAAAGCAAGGTGTCTTGCAGTTTTATGCCCTCTTTACCCATGTCAAAGGAATCAGCAGTCAAGTCAAGCGCCGGGCCTATCTGGACGGACTCCTAGCGCTAGTGCCAAAGCAACACAAGACCACCTGGACTAATCTCTACCTTCGAGGATTTCTTCGTTCAGGTGATTTCTGGCCGCTGTCTGTGCGCTTGACAGGGCTCAGTCTCGTATTACTTGCGACCATTGGGACTTCCTGGCTGGCAGTGGGGCTAGTAGCGCTCTTAGATTACTTGCTCTTTTTCCAGCTGCTTGGGATGTATGGCCTTTTTGATTATCAATATCTGACTAGGCTCTACCCCTTGCCAATTTCTCTAAAAAAATCTGGGCTTCTCAAGCTCTTGCAGACTATTTTAGGACTTGTTGTGTTGCTGGAAATTTTGATTGGGCTTGTCTTTCTTTCAGACAAAATCTTGCTCCTATACTTAGGCCTCTTTGCGGCTTTTCTTGGTGGAATTTATTTGCCTCAAAAAGCGAAAAAACTATTTGACTAACGTCTTGAAAATGTGTAAAATAAATAAGTATTTTTATAAGGAGGAATGGCATGCAGTTTGAAAGTGGTGGCTTACAGCTTCAATCAGTTTCAGGAAATAGTGGAAAAGCTTATAAGGGCCAGCGTTCAGACGGTACGCCTGTCTTTGTCAAGTACGAAGTACCTCCGATTGTTTCTGCCTTAGCGCGGGAGCAAATTACGCCGCCTATCCTATCCACTAATCGTGAAATCGGTGTTGGTCAACGGGCTGAGCAAGAATGGCTGGAAGGCCGTGCCTTGACGCCTGCGGACATGGGCAATAAACAGGTCCGCCAGATTTTGGTGCGGATGCATTTTTCGCGCATGTTACTCAACCAGGCTTTACAGCTTCATTATACCTATCAAGAGCCGAAGGATTTAATAAAAAAATGGCAGGCAGAAGCTCCTAATCGTCTGGTGCAAAATTCGTACCTACAATCTGTTTGTGAAGATTTGCTGGCTGATTTGCCTAGTTTTCATCAGGAAGTAGCGACATTTGTCCACGGGGATCTTCACCATAAAAACTGGATAGAGACAAATAGTGGTCTCATCTACTTGACAGACTGGGAGACGGCCTGCATCACAGATCGGATGTTGGATGTGGCTTTTATTCTGACTCATTATCTGCCTCGACACAGTTGGCAAGAGTGGCTGAGGGAATATGGTTACAAGTACAATCGTTCTGTCCTGAAAAAAGTTTATTGGTATGGTCAACTGTCCTTCCTCAATCAAATTGCCAAAGCAGTAGAATGTTACAATGTTGAGGGAGCTAATAAGGAAATTTATGCCCTTCGCAAATTTAGAGAGAATTTTAAACTAGAATTATGAGAGTGCGCAACCGTAAGGGGGCCGAGGAGCTATTAGCCAGCTATCCAGAAATTGTCATCTCGAATCCAGCGTCAGTCAAAGGGCACTGGTCCGAGATTTTTGGAAATGATCACCCCATTCATATCGAAGTCGGTTCTGGTAAGGGGCGTTTCATTACAGGAATGGCAGCTCTACACCCCGATATCAACTACATCGCGATTGACATGCAAAAATCGGTCCTCAGTTTTGCTTTGGACAAGGTTTTGGAAGAGAATTTGCCTAATGTCCGTCTCCTTTTGGTGGATGGGTCGAGTCTGACCAATTATTTTGCCGACGGGGAAGTTAGTCTCCTCTATTTAAATTTCTCAGACCCATGGCCCAAGACTCGGCATGAAAAACGCCGTTTGACCTACAAGACTTTCTTAGAAAGCTATCAGGCAGTCTTGCCAGAACAAGGGGAAATCCATTTTAAGACGGACAATCGAGGTCTTTTCGAATATAGCCTCGCCAGCATGTCCCAGTATGGCATGGTTCTCAAGCAAGTCTGGTTGGACCTTCATGCCAGCAACTACGAAGGCAATGTCCTGACGGAGTATGAGGAAAAATTTTCAAGCCGCGGTCAGGTCATCTACCGCCTCGAAGCCCAATTTGTAGATTAAGAAGTCCAGAGTACGAACTCTGGATTTTTGGTCTTCTTGAGAAGTTGTCTGAAAATTCTCCTAATCTCCATCAGGGAAGAAATTTTGCCCCAAATAGGGTATAATAGATGGGTTAAGGAACGAAAGGACTAGAATGAAGAAGGAAGTTTCACCAGAATTATACAATTATAATAAATTCCCTGGGCCAAGTTTTGCCCGTGTGGGAGATAAGGTTGTGGCAGGAGATATCGAGCTGGATTTGGTCAGTGATTACAAGTCCGCCTTCGATCAGACGACTTTTGGACAGCGTTTTTCCCAGCTCATGCTTAAGTTCGACTACATCGTGGGTGACTGGGGCAATGAACAGCTGCGTCTCAAGGGTTTTTACCGTGATGATAAACCTGTCCTGCCAGCCAATAAGATTAGTCACTTGGATGACTATCTGACCGAATATTGCAATTTTGGCTGTGCTTATTTTGTGTTGGCAAATCCCAATCCGCAGGAACTGCTTGTGGAGAAAGAGGAGCAACCACGTCGCAGACGTCAACGTTCTAATCGGAGAAAATCGGAGAAAACTGACCAGCGGGAATCCACTCGCCGCCAGGCGTCTCAAAAAGAGTCAAAACAGCCTGGATTCACCATTCGTCAGGAAAAAAATAAACAAAAATCGAAGCAAGAACAAAATCAGCGTAAGGATGATAAGCCAAATAGCAGCAAGCGCCGTCGTCGTAACAGGTCTCAAAAAGAGCAGGAAGCAGCACCGAGAGCCTTTGTCTTCCGCCAGAAATAAAAAGGAGTATCATGAAACCATCTATCTATGCCTTGACGCGCCAGCAGTTGCTGGACTGGGCAGTTGAAAACGACGAGAAAAAATTCCGAGCGACCCAGGTCTGGGAATGGCTCTACCGCAAGCGGGTCCAAACCTTCGAAGAAATGACCAATCTGCCAAAATCCCTGATTACAAAATTAGAGGAAAACTTTGTCATCAATCCCCTCAAGCAGCGGATTGTCCAAGAATCAAAAGACGGGACAGTCAAGTACCTTTTTGAGTTGCCTGATGGCATGCTGATTGAGACGGTACTGATGCGCCAGCACTACGGATTGTCTGTTTGTGTGACGACTCAAGTCGGCTGCAACATCGGCTGTAGCTTTTGTGCGTCAGGTCTCATTCCGAAGCAACGGGACTTGACCAGTGGGGAGATCGTAGCCCAAATCATGCTGGTGCAGAAATACTTTGACGACCGTGGTGATGGCGAACGAGTCAGCCATATCGTCGTTATGGGGATTGGCGAGCCACTGGATAATTATGACAATGTCATGAGCTTCCTGCGCGTGGTCAATGACGATAAGGGCTTGGCTATCGGGGCACGTCACATCACCGTGTCCACTTCAGGCTTAGCACCGAAAATCCGTGAATTTGCCCGTGAAGGTGTTCAGGTCAACCTGGCAGTGTCCCTGCATGCACCAAACAATGACATCCGTTCTCGCATGATGCGGATTAACCGTAGGATTCCGATTGAAGAACTCTTTGCAGCGATTGAAGACTATATTGCTGTGACCAACCGTCGGGTGACCTTCGAATATATCATGCTCAATGAAGTCAATGATGGTGTCGAGCAGGCCCAAGAATTGGCTGACCTGACCAAGAAAATCCGTAAGCTATCCTACATCAATCTAATCCCTTACAATCCAGTATCTGAACACGATCAGTACAGTCGCTCAACACCTGAACGCGTGGCAGCCTTCTATGACCGTCTTAAGAGAAATGGTGTGAACTGTGTGGTCCGTCAAGAGCATGGTACGGATATTGATGCAGCTTGTGGACAACTTCGTTCCAATACCTTGAAGCGAGACCGTGAAGCAGCGCGTGCTCGTATCGCAGCCGCTAAGGCTAAGGCGGGTATCAAGGCTCTGCAACCATGATGACAAAACTGGCACGAATTGTTCTCCCCCTCTGGCTGGTGGCCATTGTCCTACTCTGTTTTTTACCGCAAGGCGTCTACCCGAATCTCAAGGATTTTTCAACGCCCGGGATTATCCAAATCGGGCAGGTCTATATGCTACCAACTCCCTTCAACAGCCTGGTCAACGGAGGGCAAGTAGAGACGCTAGCGGGATTGGGCTATGTCCTCTTGCAAAACCTCACGAACGTCTTTCTGCTCTACCCTCTGGTGCTTTCCTGCCTCATTCTTTTTGAAAATTGGCGGAGTCTGAAAAGAGTGATTTTCTACAGTTTCCTGATCAGTCTGGGTATTGAAACGACGCAGCTGGTCTTGGACTTGCTCATCAATGCAGGACGTGTCGTCGAAATCGATGACCTTTGGACGAATACCCTTGGTGGCTACCTAGCCTATCTGACTTATCAGCTGATATCAAAAAAATTCTCCTCGTGGTTGTGAAGAGAATTTTTGCTTATTGAATGGCCTTGAGATTGACAATTTCTGCCTGGTCCAATTCCCCCTTGAGGAAGTGGGCTAGGTTTTTTAGATTGTCTTGGGCTCCTTGGACAAAGGCTTCTTGGGAATA
>CAUTON010000013.1:0-20834 GCA_963539895.1 uncultured Streptococcus sp.
AAAAACTCTTTTATTTACTGGCTGGTTTTCTTAGTCTGGCTATTGGTGTGCTTGGGATTGTCCTGCCCGTCATTCCCACGACACCGCTCTGGCTGCGGGGGACCAAACTCCATCAATTCTACGTGGCGGACTACGCAGAAACCAAGACCATTTCCCGCAAACGAAAAAAGCAAATTATTTGGCAAACCTACCTACTCATGGGGATTTCCATCTGGCTAGCACCTATTCTTTTTGTGAAAATCGGGCTAGGGTGTCTGACGGTCTTTATCACCTACTATCTTTTCTGGGTCATCCTAGAGAAATAGAGAGCCAGATTTCGGATAAGATAGTATAATAGAAAGAAAAATCGAGAGGAAGAACATGAAAATTCGTGGATTTGAGTTGGTGACGAGCTTCACTGACGAAACATTATTGCCAAAGAGAGAAACAGCCCATGCGGCAGGTTATGATCTGAGAGCCTGTGAGCCTGTCGAGCTTGCCCCTGGAGAAATCAAGCTAGTGCCGACAGGTGTTAAGGCCTACATGCAGCCTGGCGAGGTCCTCTATCTCTATGACCGCTCGTCTAATCCTCGCAAGAAAGGCCTGGTGCTCATCAACTCTGTTGGCGTTATCGACGGTGATTATTATGGAAATGCTGCCAACGAAGGTCACATCTTTGCCCAGATGAAAAACATCACCGACGAAACGGTCATCGTCGAAGCTGGCGAACGTATCGTCCAAGCTGTCTTTTCGCCATTTCTCCTCGCTGACGGCGATGAGGCGACAGGCGAACGCACAGGTGGCTTTGGCTCTACAGGGAAGTAGAGATGAAGGTCATATTTGTACGCTATAGTGAGCCAGATTATAGCATGCTGGATCAGCATCATCGACCACAGGATTATCGGGGATTTGGACGAGATTTAGCACCACTAACGGATCGTGGTCGGAGCTTGGCTGTTCAAGTTGCTAGAAATCTTATGCTTAAGGAAGCAGATGTCATAATCAGCTCATCTATTACACGTGCCTTGGAAACGGCAACCTATATCGTGCGAGAGACGAACTTGCCTCTCTTGGTCGAACCATTTTTCCACGAATGGCGACCAGATATCAATGGGCTTAATTATACTGAAGAGACATTGTCAATTGCTTACGAGGCATTTCATGCACATCACGGTCGTCTAGCACAGGATTGTCCTATTCGATACGAGACAGCGGATGAAGTCCGTGAGCGTTTTATAGCTGCACTGGAAAAATATCGAAACTATGAGACAGTTGTTATCGTTTGTCATGGCATGCTGATGCGTCAATCTTGTCCGCAAGAGAAGATTGATTATTGTCAGATAATTGCAGTAGAATTGTAGAGGAGTACCATCATCGCTAAGAAAAAATCAACCTTTGTTTGTCAAAATTGTGAATACCACTCTCCCAAGTATCTGGGGCGTTGCCCCAACTGTGGATCCTGGTCTAGCTTCGTTGAAGAAGTGGAAGTCGCCGGGGTCAAAAACGAGCGGGTCAGTCTGACAGGCGAAAAGACGCGCCCCATGAAACTTAATGAAGTCTCTTCCATCCAAGTTGCTCGCACCAAGACCAACATGGAGGAGTTCAACCGAGTCTTAGGTGGCGGTGTCGTCCCAGGAAGCCTGGTCCTCATCGGGGGAGACCCTGGTATCGGCAAGTCGACCTTGCTGCTTCAAGTCTCCACCCAGCTCTCCACCATCGGAACTGTCCTCTATGTGTCTGGGGAAGAATCTGCCCAGCAAATCAAGCTACGGGCTGAGCGCCTGGGCGACATTGACAGTGAATTTTACCTCTATGCCGAGACCAATATGCAGAGCATCCGCACCGAGATTGAGAAAATTAAGCCGGATTTCCTGGTCATCGACTCCATTCAGACCATTATGAGTCCTGAGATTTCCAGTGTGCAAGGCTCGGTCAGTCAGGTTCGTGAAGTGACCAACGAACTCATGCAGATTGCCAAGACCAATAACATTGCCACCTTCATCGTGGGTCACATGACCAAGGAAGGGACACTTGCTGGTCCGCGGACGCTGGAGCATATGGTGGACACCGTTCTTTACTTTGAGGGCGAGCGCCAGCATACCTTCCGTATCCTGCGGGCAGTCAAAAACCGCTTTGGCTCCACCAATGAAATTGGCATTTTTGAAATGCAGTCCCAAGGTCTCGTCGAAGTGACCAATCCAAGTGAGGTCTTCTTGGAAGAACGCCTAGACGGAGCGACGGGCTCTGCTATCGTGGTGACCATGGAGGGGACAAGACCTATCCTGGCAGAAGTCCAGGCCCTGGTCACGCCAACCATGTTTGGCAATGCCAAGCGGACTACCACTGGACTTGATTTTAACCGCGCCAGCCTCATTATGGCGGTGCTGGAAAAACGAGCTGGCCTCCTCTTGCAAAATCAGGATGCCTACCTCAAATCCGCCGGAGGCGTCCGGCTGGACGAGCCTGCTATCGACCTAGCAGTCGCAGTCGCTATCGCGTCTAGCTACAAGGATATTCCCACCAACCCACAAGAGTGCTTCATTGGCGAAATCGGCCTGACGGGGGAAATCCGTCGTGTCAATCGCATTGAGCAACGCATCAATGAAGCAGCCAAACTAGGCTTTACCAAGGTCTACGCGCCCAAAAACTCTCTGACAGGCATCCAAGTGCCGAAAAGCATTCAGGTTATCGGAGTGACGACACTAGGTGAAGTGCTACAAAAAATCTTTAACTAAAGAGTGCGAGCAAGTTCTTGCCTTTTTGCTACCTTCGTGATATGATAGTAAACACCACTGAATCCAAAGGAGCGCCTATGTCCTACTTCGAGAAATTTATGCAAGCCAACCAATCCTATGTCAATCTGCACGGGACCTACCATTTGCCCATCAAGCCCAAGACCCACGTGGCCATCGTGACCTGCATGGACTCCCGCCTCCACGTCGCTCAGGCTTTGGGATTAGCTCTCGGAGATGCCCATATCCTGCGCAATGCCGGCGGTCGTGTGACCGAGGACATGATTCGCTCCCTCGTCATCTCCCAGCAGCAGATGGGGACACGGGAGATTGTCGTCCTCCACCACACCGATTGTGGCGCCCAGACTTTTACCAACGAAGCCTTTGCCCAGCACATCCATACGGAACTCGGCGTTGACGTCTCAGGTCAGGATTTCCTTCCTTTTGATAATGTGGAAGAGAGTGTCCGAGAAGATATTAGGCTCTTGCGAGAGTCTGTCCTCATCCCCGATGATGTGGCAATCAGCGGAGCGGTCTACGACGTGGACACAGGCCTCATGACCGAGGTGAAATAAACAGCAAGCAAATTTATGCTTGCTTTTTTCTTGTTTAAAATGTACAATTGTATTAAGAAAAAAGTACAAAGAAAGGAGATTAGATGAACATCTTCTTTGTAAAACGGTTTATCTGGTCGGGGAATGGGATGACCCTTGTCACGGATGGGACGGGCAAGCCTGTCTATCAGATTATCGGCTCAGCTTGGCGTCAGCCAAGTACCCTGAATGATATCCATGGCAAGCCGATTTGTCTCATTGAGCAGCCCAGTACTAGTAGCCTTGTGCATACAGCGCAGATGACAGACGGAAGGACGATGAGCTTACAGCCTTTTTTCACTCTAGGGCCTCCTAAGTATGAGCTTACAGGTCTCGATGTGACCGTTGTTGGGAAAGTTTGGTCGTCTGATTGCCAGATTTTTCAGCAGGGACAGCTACTAGCGACGGTGACCTATCAGGACTTTCAGACCTCCTACATGGTGTCCATGGCGGAGACAGATTTACAGGATCAGCTGATGGCGATTATATTGATGATGGACAAGATACATCGATGTGAATTTTCCATTGTTGCCATCCTACTCGCTGTGTTTGTCATCCTGTTGCAGATTTTTTAGAAAAAGAGTTTACGATGGATAATCGAATGAAGTACACTATCGACAGCAATATGCAGTTTCCACTAGTGGAGATTGCCCTTGAGGCAGGCGAGTCTGTCTATATCCAGTCAGGGAGCATGGTCTACCACTCACCTGCTATCACGCTCAACACCCGTCTTAATAGCAAAGGGTCTGGTCTAGGTAAGTTGGTCGTTCCATGGTGTCTGGCGAGTCTATGTTTCTCACGCAGGCAGTAGCAGGAGCAGATGGGACCTTGGCTTTAGCCCCATCGGTACTAGGCCAGGTTATTGCTTTGGAGCTCGGCAGCCAGCAGTACCGCCTCAATGACGGAGCCTTTCTGGCCCTAGATGGCTCTGCTACTTACAAGATGGAGCGCCAGTCTATCGGTCGCGCCCTCTTTGGTGGTCAAGGTGGCCTCTTTGTCATGACGACAGAAGGCGAGGGAACTCTCCTTGCCAATGCCTTCGGCTCTATCCGTAAAATCCAGCTCCAGGGGGACAGTATCACCATTGATAATGCCCATGTCGTAGCCTGGAGCCGGGATCTGAACTACGATATTCACCTAGAAAATGGCTTTATGAACTCCATCGGTACAGGTGAAGGCGTGGTCAATACCTTCCGAGGCTACGGCGAAATCTACGTACAAAGCCTCAATCTCCAACAATTCGCTGGCCAAATCAGCAGGTATACTGGGAGCTAAGTCATGAAAAGACCGAATATTGCCTTTCTAGTTCTTGCTGTTGGACAGATTGCCCTTGCGGTGAGTTTCCACTGGTGGTTTTTCACCTGGACAGCACCCATTTGGTTCATTTTAGCTTTTGCAACAGGAAAGATGAGTGGGAGTGAGACAAAAATCGGTGATTTCACAGAAATCCGATTTTGTCGTCACTTTCCAGTTTCAAGGTGACGACCTGAAACGGTCTAACCCCAGACCGTTTCACTCCCACCCCCCGCACAGTTGACTAGGTCTGTATAAGCTGATTTATCAGCGCTTTAGAGACCAGTCAACCACTGCGACCGTTAAGATGATTATACAAAACTTGAGTCTGGGAAATACCTTTGTTCCAGGCTTTTTATCATATCCTATTTACCACTTACTTCTCAAAATTGACCACTTACTGAAAAGGTCTTGTCAGCATTTTCACAGATGCTATAATAGTTTTAGAAAAAGAAAGGAGGCGACCATGAAGATTCGAATTGAACTGGACGATAGTCTAGACGATGTGGAAGTCGTGATTAAGGCTGCGCAGCTAGGACCAGACATCGAGCAAATCCAGCAGGCGCTGGCTCAGGCCAGTCGGCCGCCTCTGATATTTTACAAGGGGACGAGCGAGTACTTCCTGCTCCTTTCCGACCTGCTCTTTTTCGAGACGGATGGGACTAAGATTTTTGGACACACCAGAGACAAGGCCTACGAGGTCAGGCTCAAACTCTATGAGCTGGAAGACTACCTGCCCGCCAGCTTTTGTCGAGTAGCCAAGTCTACCATCGTCAATATGATTGCTGGATAAATCCTTCTCAGGCACCAGCACCATTCGCTTCTATGATACGCACAAGCAGGTGCACGTCTCCCGCCACTATTACCAATTGCTCAAAGAAAAACTACAAGAAACGAGGTAAGATCATGAAACGCACACTGATTGGCCTAGGGCTACTCGTCCTAGCAGGACTCATCCTATTTAGAGATTTTCTCAACATCCCAGACTTTGGCATGTCCCTCTGGCAATGGATTTTTGTCATTGGATTCGGCTATGGTGCCATTCAAAACTTTTTCAAGAAAGAATTTACCAGTAGCTTCATTTGCGCTCTTATCACCTTCGTAATCTTGAACAGCCACTTCGAATGGCTAAAAATTGGCTTGGGGACCATCATTCTAGCTGGATTTGTCGCAACTATTGGCCTACTTACACTGACAGGCGGTCGTGACCGTGTGATCACCGTCAATGGTAAAAGTCTACACGAGTACAAAAAAGAACGAGAAAGAGAAGCAAGGTCAACTGCCGATGCGGATACCATTTTTGGAGGAGCAACGCGCTATGTCAATGATAGCAACTTCATTGAAGTAGGTGGCGACAGTGTCTTTGCTAGTACAAACATCTATTTTGACAATGCGGTTATCTTAGGTGATGTCGCAACCTTCTCAGGGGATGCCGTCTTCTCCACGGTTAAACTCTTTGTCCCACGCAATTGGGAGGTCAGGCTGACAGGCGATCGTGTCTTTAGCTTTGCGACAGTTGTCCCAAGCGGCACTCCAACTGACAAAGTCCTTGAAGTCTCTGGCGACATGGTTTTTAGCCGGGTGCAAGTCTATTATCTGTAAGAAAAGGCCATTGGCTTTTTCTTAAGCTAAAACTGTCTGAAAATTCCAAAAATAGGTGATTGAAATGAAAAAGATTCTCCAAAATAAACTCTACCTGACCACCTTCGCGGTGGATATGCTGTCCAACTTCGGGGACATCTTGTATTATTTGGCCCTCATGGCCTATGTCCTCCAGCTCTCAGATGCTAAGCTCGCTATTTCCATCGTCAGCGTGTCAGAGACCCTCCCCATTTTGACGGGATTTGTCATGGGCTACTTTGCCGACCGAACTCCAGACAAGGTTAAAACTATTATCCACACCTTGCTACTGCGTGTCGGACTCTATCTTGCAATTGGGATTGCCATGGGCTTTGAGCCCAGCTTGTGGATTGTCATCTTCGCCGCCATCATTAACTTTGTCTCCGATATCTCGGGCCAGTATGAAAATAGCCTCTTCATCCCCCTTAGTCTTCGCATCGTCGCAGACGAAGACCGAGTAGACTTCTATTCCTTCCGACAGGCAGTAGGTTCCGTTCTTTATATCGCCTTTCAGTCAATGGGTGCAGTGCTGGTGGGGGTCATGTCCTACCAGGCTATCGCCTGGGTCAATGCAGGGACCTTTGCCATCTCAGCCCTAATCATGATGGCTCTCGTTCCCCAGTTCAAGCGACTACTAGCAGATCGCCCGCTCCAAGTGAGCGAGGCTCGCAACCCCGATCTTCTCAAAGATATGTGGACCAGCATGAAAACAGCTCTTAGTGAATGTATGAAAATCCCTGAAATCCGTCAGTCCATGCTCATTACTCCTCTGCTCAATGGCGTTTTCAATGTCATGTCTGTCCTCGTTGCCGTAATCATTAGCCAGGATCCTGACTTTATCATCATCAATCCGGTAACGACTCTCGCCCTCTTGACGGGAGTCAACCTGCTGGGTGGAATTGTCGGCTCGGCGTTCTCGATGACCCTGCTGAAAAACTGGGATATCCTGTCTGCCCTGCGTCTCGCAACCTGCTTTGTTCCGATTCTTTTCTTCTGCCTTTACACACATTTCATCTACGGGGTGTATGCTGTGATTTTCCTGACCATGATTGTCGCTGCGACGATCAACCCCAAACTCAGTGCCCTCATCATGAATAATCTCCCCGAAGAAAAATTAGCCATGATCAATGGTGGGATTATCACCTATTTTCAGCTGGGGACCATTCTCATGCGCTTGGTCGTATCGGGCTTGATTTTGGTCATTGCCGTGGACACGCTCAGTCTCTTTTTCATCGGCATCGGGATTCTGCTGATTGTCTATATCTTTGCCAATCGAAAACTAGCCCCGCAAGGGTAGGCATTAGCGGGCGTTGTCCTTGTGTTAAGAATAGCGTATAATGAGAGAAAATGATTGAAATAACAAGGGAAGCAACCGGCAGTTGACAAATTGCATGATGCGGGTTGGTGGCATGTAACTCCTTCAAAAGGTACAATTTAGATGAAAAAACAGATAAGGAGAATGTAGCTATGATTTTTGCAGATAAACTTATCCAACTGCGTAAAAAAGCAGGATGGTCACAAGAAGAATTAGCCGAGCAGATGAATGTGACAAGGCAATCCGTCTCTAAATGGTAAGGGGCACAATCCATCCCAGACCTTGAAAAAATGGTACGTCTGTCAGAATTATTTGCCGTCAGTACGGACTATCTACTCAAAGATGACCTTGAAGAAGCTGATCCCCAGGTTTCACCTGATGCCTATTCGACGGTCAGACGTGTCACAATGGAAGAAGCCAATGCCTTTTTAGCAGCCAAGGCAGAAACTGCTAAAACGATTGCAGTAGCCACCTTCCTCTGTGTTTTGTCACCAATCACACTCATCATCCTCAGTGCTATGAGCGAGAGTCCAAGCTACGCCTTGGAAGAAAATGTGGCAGGAGGGGTTGGCGTGATAGTCTTGCTACTCTTTGTCATCCTAGCAGTGGTTTTGTTCATCTCAAGTGGTCGTAAGACAGCGACCTACAACTTTCTGGGAGAAGAATACTTTGAAACTGCCTATGGTGTGAGCGGTATGGTAGCCGATCGAAAATCCCAGTATAATGCCACTCATACCAGAAATAATATCATTGGAACTTGCCTTTGTATAATGGCATTTATCCCAATTTTTGGCGGTATCATCATAGATGAAGAAAATGATTTGCTCATGGTGTCAATGGTGTCGCTTGCTTTTGTTATGGTAGGTGCTGGTCTTATTTTCTTTATCAGTAGTGGTATCGTCTGGGCAAGCTATGAAAAACTTTTGCAAGAGGGGGATTACAGCAAGGAGAAAAAGGGAAATCAGTCGCTGACAAGCGCCGTCTATACCACCTACTGGTTGCTAGTTACCGCAACATACTTGGGCTACAGTTTCTTGACGGGAAATTGGGGCTATAGTTGGATTATTTGGGTGGTGGCAAGTATCGTTTTTCCTGCACTCGTTGTGTTAATGGGCCTGCTAGCCAAAAGAAATCAGAAAAAGTGAAAAATAGTGCTGGTGACTTGTAAAAAAGGAAGCGCCAGCTTTTTTTTTAGGAAATTTAATGCTACAATAGAAACGCTTGCGACTATGGTCGCTGGAATAGAAATTGAAATCTTGATTAAGGAGAAAAGCATTGGCTAAAGACATTCGTGTGCGCTACGCACCAAGTCCAACAGGGCTTCTACACATCGGAAACGCGCGGACAGCGCTCTTCAACTACCTTTACGCTCGTCACCACGGTGGGACTTTCATTATCCGTATCGAGGACACCGACCGCAAACGTCACGTAGAAGATGGGGAGCGTAGCCAGTTGGAAAACCTGCGCTGGCTCGGCATTGACTGGGACGAAAGCCCAGAAACCCATGAAAACTACCGCCAGTCAGAACGTTTGGAACTCTACCAAAAATACATTGACCAACTTTTGGAACAAGGCAAAGCCTACAAATCCTACGTGACAGAAGAAGAATTGGCAGCAGAGCGTGAACGCCAAGAAGCAGCAGGCGAAACACCGCGCTACATCAATGAATACTTGGGTATGTCTCAAGATGAAAAAGCAGCCTACATCGCTGAACGTGAAGCGGCTGGGATCGTGCCGACTGTCCGTTTAGCTGTTAACGAAGCTGGTATTTACAAGTGGACTGATATGGTCAAGGGCGACATCGAGTTTGAAGGCGGCAATATCGGTGGTGACTGGGTTATCCAGAAGAAAGATGGCTATCCAACCTACAATTTTGCCGTTGTTATCGACGACCACGACATGCAGATTTCCCACGTTATCCGTGGAGATGACCACATCGCCAACACACCAAAACAACTCATGGTTTATGAAGCGCTCGGTTGGGAAGCGCCAGAGTTCGGTCACATGACTCTCATCATCAACTCTGAAACTGGAAAAAAACTCTCAAAACGAGATACCAATACCCTGCAATTCATCGAAGATTACCGCAAAAAAGGCTACTTGCCTGAAGCCGTCTTCAACTTCATTGCTCTCCTTGGTTGGAACCCAGGCGGGGAAAATGAAATCTTCTCACGCCAAGAATTGATTGAGCTCTTCGACGAAAATCGCTTGTCTAAATCACCAGCAGCCTTTGACCAGAAAAAACTGGACTGGATGAGCAATGAGTACATCAAAAACGCTGATTTTGACACTGTTTTTGCCATGGCAAAACCTTTCTTGGAAGAAGCAGGTCGTTTGACCGACAAAGCAGAAAAATTGGTACAACTCTACAAACCACAAATGAAATCTGTGGATGAAATCGTGCCATTGACAGACCTTTTCTTCTCAGACTTCCCAGAACTGACAGATGCTGAAAAAGAAGTCATGTCTGCTGAAACCGTGCCAACCGTTTTAACAGCTTTCAAAGAAAAATTGGAAGCCTTGTCTGACGAGGAATTTGTGACCGAAAACATCTTCCCGCAAATTAAGGCTGTCCAAAAAGAAACAGGCATCAAAGGTAAAAACCTCTTCATGCCAATCCGTATCGCTGTTTCGGGCGAAATGCACGGCCCAGAACTCCCAGATACCATCTATCTGCTGGGACGTGACAAGGCTATTAAGCATATTGAGCAAACACTCGAAAATCTTTAAGAAACAGGCGCAAGCCTGTTTTTTCACAAGGAGAAACTATGCACCAGTATATTGTTGACGCTTTTACAGATACCATTTTCAAAGGGAACCCTGCCGCAGTCTGTGTCCTGCACAGCTGGCTGGCGGACGATATTATGCTTGCTATTACACGGGAAAACAATCTCTCTGAGACGGCTTTTGTGGTCAAAAATGGCGAGAACTGGCACCTACGCTGGTTTACGCCTGGCGGCGAGATTGACCTCTGCGGGCATGCAACATTAGCCACAGCCCATGTCCTTTTGACCATATTAAAAATAGCAGAATCTCCCATCCATTTTGAAACACTGAGCGGAGTTTTGACGGTGACAAAAGATGATGAACGCTACGAAATGGCCTTTCCAGCTTATGAGTTGAAAGAAATTATGGTGACTGACCAGATGGCAGCAGCGCTGGGTGTCCGACCAAACGCAGCTTATTTGGGACGCGACTTGGTTTGTGTCTTTGAAGATGCTAGCGTCATTCGAGGTCTTACGCCAAACCAAGACAAGCTAAAAGAGTTAGATGGCCTCTTGCAGCACGTGACCGCTTTTGACGGAGCACGCACGATTTCCCGCAGCTTTGGACCAAAACTGGCTGTCGCTGAAGACCCCGTCTGTGGTTCCGGTCACTGCCACATCGCCCCCTACTGGATGGACAGACTGGGGGTGGAAGAGCTAGAAGCTTATCAAGCTTCCACTAGGACTGGGATGCTTCATTGTCGCCGAGAGGGTAATACCATCTATCTAGCAGGTCAGGCCGTCCTTTTTGCCACCAGTAGATTGCAACTAGGTGCCTAAAAAAATCAAAGGGTTCTGGGGCTTAGGATTCAGAACCTTTTGATTTGCAGAACTATTATACTGAGAAAGATGAATAAAATTTCTAAAAAAATCACAATTTTATACTTGACAAAGGAATAAATATACAGTATACTTGCATACATAAGCTTAAAAAGAAAAGAGAAATACTATGTCAAAAGAAAAAGTCATCCTTGCTTACTCAGGAGGTCTTGATACCTCAGTTGCCATCACTTGGCTCAAGAAAAATTACGATGTTGTCGCGGTTTGTATGGATGTCGGCGAAGGGAAAGACCTGAAATTCATCCACGATAAAGCCTTGATGGTTGGTGCTGTAGAGTCCTATGTTCTTGATGTAAAAGACGAATTTGCTGAAGATTATGTCCTTCCAGCACTGCAAGCGCATGCATATTATGAACAAAAATACCCATTGGTTTCTGCTCTCAGCCGTCCGATTATTTCTAAGAAATTAGTTGAGATTGCGCATAAAGAAGGAGCCACAACCATTGCCCATGGTTGTACCGGAAAAGGGAATGACCAAGTTCGTTTCGAAGTGGCCATCGCTGCCCTTGACCCAAATCTCAAAGTCGTAGCGCCCGTCCGTGAATGGAAATGGTCTCGTGAGGAAGAAATCGAGTACGCCAAAGCCAACGGCGTGCCAGTGCCAGCTGACCTTGACAACCCTTACTCTGTTGACCAAAACCTCTGGGGGCGTGCCAACGAGTGTGGTGTTCTTGAAAACCCATGGAACCAAGCGCCAGAAGAAGCCTTCGGCATCACGACTGCACCAGAAGATGCGCCAAACGAGCCAGAATTTGTGGACATCGAGTTCAAGGCTGGTAAACCAGTTGCCATCAACGGTGAAGAGTTGAAATTGGCTGACCTCATCCAAAAACTCAACGTCATCGCTGGTAAACACGGTGTCGGCCGAATTGACCACGTGGAAAATCGTCTGGTCGGTATCAAATCACGCGAAATCTACGAATGCCCAGGTGCTATCACCCTTCTGACTGCCCACAAGGAAATCGAAGATTTGACCTTGGTACGTGAGGTTTCTCACTTCAAACCAATCATGGAAAATGAATTGGCTAACCTCATTTACAACGCTATGTGGTTCAGCCCAGCCACTAAGGCCATCATTTCCTATATTAAGGAGACACAAAAAGTAGTCAATGGGACTGCTAAAGTGAAATTGTACAAGGGCCATGCCCAAGTCGTTGCTCGTAAATCACCAAACTCACTCTACGACGAAAACTTGGCGACTTACACATCAGCAGACAGCTTCGACCAAGACGCAGCCGTAGGCTTCATCAAACTTTGGGGACTGCCAACACAGGTCAACTCTCAGGTAAATAACAACGACTAATTGAGCAATGAAGCTGCGCAAGCAGTGCCGGGAAGCGAAGCTTCCCATAAGCGATATTTTTCGCCGTGGTAGAAAGATTGTCGGAGACAATCGAGGGGAGAGTCAAAGACTTAAGGCTTTGACTTCAGTCATGAGACGGCTTAGCCGGCTGCTGACGACCTCACCACCTAAGAAAAATATCAAAGAAAGGAGACTTTCAGATAAAAGGGGAACAAACTTACTCAGAAATATCTAAAGCTTATTTCTGAGACGCTGAGCATGATGTAGCTCAGCTAAAGTTTACACTAGGCTTTCAACTTAAAAATAAATCGTTTTAAGTCGAAAGCCGTCGCTGGAATCTGTAACTATCTTTGTAAGAAAAGCTTATCAGATAATCACAGTCAGGCAGATATAGTACGCAAGTTCCTGAAGGATACTTGCTAATATCTGCACTAGATTTCAAAATGATTATAATCGAATCATTTTGAAATCGTCGGAGCATCATCTCCGAATCCTTAAGAAATTTGTCTTTCAGATAAAAGGGTACTGAGATGCCCATCTGAGACTCTTTTCTTATAACTTATCTTCGATAAGGTGTTCAGAGAGGCACCTCGAGTCTAAATAAATGCAGTCAGAGAGCTGGTTTTAGAAAAAATGCCCAGAGAGGCAATCACAAGTCTGAGGTAGCTCCTTGGACTTTGTTTTTATAATCCTTATTTTTTGATAGTTTCTGAGGTGGCTAGGGACGGCAGCGACTCCCTTTGGGATTCCATGCCTCATTTTTGAACCCATGGTTTCAAAAATCCCCGGTAAGTGAATGGATATTCACTTACCCAAGCCACAGCGAAACTATCAGATTGATGGCGCTTTGCTCCACATTAAACAGAAAGAAAAGAGAAAACTATGACTAAAGAAAATCACAAACTTTGGGGCGGCCGTTTCGAGGCTGGCCTGGAAAAATGGGTGGAGGAATTCGGGGCCTCTATCTCCTTCGACCAGAAAATGGCAGAGCAGGATTTGACGGGATCCATCGCCCACGTGACCATGCTGGGTGAGACAGGCATCATCAGTAGCGATGAAGCTACGCAGATCAAGGCAGGGCTTGAGGAGCTTTTAGCAGAATACAAGGCTGGTCAGCTGGAATTTGACGTGACCAATGAAGACATCCACATGAACATGGAGAGTCTCCTGACCCAGAAAATCGGTCCAGTGGCAGGCAAGCTCCACACAGCCCGCTCTCGAAATGACCAGGTGGCGACTGATATGCACCTTTATCTCAAAGCAAAATTAGATGAAGTGATTGAAAAATTGCACCATTTGCGCAGCGTTCTGGTGACTTTGGCGGACGAGCACACCTACACTATCATGCCAGGCTACACGCATTTGCAGCACGCGCAGCCGATTTCCTTTGGACATCATCTCATGGCTTACTACAACATGTTTACCCGCGACAGCGAGCGTTTTGAGTTTAACATCACACACGCTGATATCTCCCCGCTTGGGGCTGCGGCTCTGGCTGGGACAACCTTCCCTATTGACCGGGAGATGACGGCAGTCCTCATGGGCTTTGCCAAGCCTTACAGCAACTCGCTGGACGCTGTGTCTGACCGTGATTTTATCTTGGAATTTTTGAGTAATAGCTCCATTCTCATGATGCACATGAGTCGTATCTGCGAGGAAATTATCAACTGGTGCTCCAATGAATACCAATTTGTGACCCTTTCAGATACTTATTCGACAGGCTCATCTATCATGCCGCAGAAGAAAAATCCTGATATGGCGGAGCTTATCCGTGGGAAATCAGGTCGGGTCTATGGGAACTTGATGGGGCTTCTGACTGTCATGAAATCCCTGCCTCTGGCTTATAATAAAGACCTGCAAGAGGACAAGGAAGGCATGTTTGACACGGCTGAAACCATCACTGTGGCTATTGACATCTTAGCAGGAATGTTGTCAACCATGACGGTCAACAAGGAGCACATGGCAGAATCCACTGAAAAAGATTTTTCAAATGCAACTGAGTTGGCAGATTATCTGGCTGCTAAGGGGCTTCCTTTCCGTGAAGCGCATGAAATCGTCGGCAAACTGGTTCTTGAGTGCACCAAGGCTGGCTACTACCTGCAAGATGTACCCCTTGAACGTTACCAAGAGATTTCAGACCTGATTGAGGAGGACATCTACGTGACTCTTCAGTCCAAGACTGCTGTCGAACGTCGTAATTCTCTAGGTGGAACAGGTTTTGAGCAGGTTAAGTGGCAAATTGCTCAAGCGAAAAAGGAATTATAAGCTGAAATGCTGATAAACAAAAGGTTTATTGGCATTTTTTTAATTTATGGTATAATAGTAGTAATTTTGAAGGATGGAGTCTAGATTTGAAAAAGTCCTATCGTGTCAAGCGCGAGATCGATTTTAATGCTATTTTTACAAAGGGAAAAAATGTAGCCAATCGCAAGTTTGTGGTCTACCATCTCCCCAGAGAGCAAGCGCATTTTCGGGTTGGTCTATCGGTCAGCAAAAAGCTGGGAAATGCTGTTGTTAGAAATAGTGTAAAACGTAAGCTCCGCCATGCGGTGCAGGAATTTGGTCCACATCTGACGACCGATGATTTTGTCATCATAGCCCGTAAGGGGGTCGAAGAGCTGGACTATCATGAAGTGAAACGCAATCTGCTCCATGTTTTAAAACTTGCAAAATTGTACCAGAAAGGTGAATTTGATTGAAAAAGAAACTAAAATGGGCGAGCCTCTTGACCATGGCTCTCCTCGTCCTGACGGCCTGTGGGACAGGTGATGTGACCAGCAGTTCGACTGGCTTTTGGAACCAACTGATTTACTGGTTTGGACGCATTATCCAATGGCTCTCTATCGGTGGAAATATTGGTATCGGGATTATCCTTTTTACCATTATTGTTCGAACGGTGCTCTTGCCACTCTTCCAAATGCAGACGAATTCCAGTCGGAAAATGCAAGACTTGCAACCACAAATTAAGGCGCTGCAAGAGAAGTATTCGGGTACGGATATGGAAAGCCGTCAGCTCTTAATGGATGCTCAAAATCAGCTCTATAAAGACAACGGCGTCAGCATGTACAGCTCCATGATTCCGCTCTTTATCCAGCTTCCTATCCTCATGGTGCTCTTCCAAGCACTGACGCGGGTGCCTGAGCTACGTGTGGGGACCTTCCTTTGGCTCAACCTTGGCAGCACAGATCCCTACTACATTCTGCCTATTTTAGCAGCGGTGCTTACCTTCTTGACCTCTTGGTTGACCAGTAAGGCTGCGATTGAGAAAAATGGGGCTATGACTGTCATGATGTGGGTGATGCCCCTGATGATTTTCTACTTTGCCCTGCGGGCTTCAAGTGGTGTGGCCCTGTACTGGGTGGTGTCCAATGCTTATCAAGTCTTCCAGACCCTCTTGTTCAATAATCCTTTCAAAATTATTGCCGAACGGCAAGCGAAGATTGATGCAGAAAAAGAATTAGCAGCGAAAAAACGTCGGGCCATGAAGAAAGCTCGTAAAAATAAATAGGAGTAAATCATGAAATTTACAGGAAAAACAGTTGAAGAAGCTATTCAAAATGGCTTGACAGAGTTAGATATTCCCCGCAAAAAGGCGCACATCACTGTCCTTGCACGTGAGAAAAAAGGTTTCCTCGGATTTGGGAAAAAGCCTGCGGAAGTTGAAATCGATGTTATCAATGAAACCACTGTCGTGAAGGCCAATCAAAAGGCTGTAAGAGGCGTTCCAGACCGTATCAATGAGCTCAATGAGCCTGTTAAAAGCGTCTCTGAGGCGACCATTGACCTTGGGCGCGTGGTCGAAGCCGTCAAAGAATTTGAAAAATCAGGTCAAACCTTGGATGACAGCATCAAGGCTGAAATCTTGAAAAATGAGAAGGAAGCCAAAACGATTCTGCAAGAGACTGGTCGCATCGAAATCTTGAAAGACGAAGATATCAAGCCAGTCAGCAGCGAGTTTGAAGATATCGATATCAAGGTAGAAAACAGCTACGATGTGGATCAGGTTGTAGCGGAAGTGTCTGCCTACGTGCAGGAAATCTTGGACGACATGGATGTGGAAGCAAGTATCGAAAGCACCCACAACCGTCGATCCATCAATATCCAAGTGGACACCAATGAGCCAGGTCGCGTCATCGGCTACCACGGTAAAGTCTTGAAAGCTCTGCAACTCTTGGCGCAAAACTATCTCTACAACCGCTATGAGCGCAACTTCTACATCACCATCAATGTCAATGACTATGTAGAACATCGCGCAGAAGTCCTTCAAGGGTATGCTCAAAAATTGGCAGAGCGTGTGCTAGAAGACCAGGAAGCTTATCATACAGACCCAATGTCTAGCAGTGAGCGCAAGATTATCCACCGGATTATCTCTAAGATGGATGGCCTGACCAGCTACTCTGAAGGTAACGAGCCAAACCGCTATGTCGTCGTCGACATCGAGGGAACAAATGACTAAATACGCTGCCATCAAGGCTTACCTTCCCTATCAGGGTGCCAAGTACGTCCAGCCTCAAAAGGCTGGGGCAGAAGAAGCAGCTATGCAGCAGTTTAAGCGAGAGGGGCAAGCGGCTCGTCTCGCTTTTTCACAGCTAGCAAAAGATTTTCAGACCCTACATCCCCAGTTTACACTTGACCGCGTCAGCAATTGGGCTAGTCAGGCTCAGCTGGGGCGTCCGCACTTCTGGGTCTATCTGACCGAGGATGGCGACCTGACCCTGCCCATGTATGCCCTGCGCCTCTACGGGGATGAGGAGGACTTTGGCATCTCGGTGGAGATTTCTATCATCGAGCGCAAGCGCAATGAGGTCAGTCTAGCAAAACTAGCTCGCCTGCTGGATGTCCCAGTGTTAGCAGGGACTTACTACCAGTATCTGGAGGATGGCGAGACCAAACGGATACCAGCTAGTGAGGAGGTCCGATTGGACCTCCGAAACCGCGTCCATAACGGGGAAATCCGCAAGGTCATCTTGAAAAAGGATATTCCATGGTCCAATCAACTGCCAGAAGAAGAACTTTTGTCCAAAATCTGGGAAACAATGGAGTCTATGCGCCCCTTTTATGAGGCTGCACGAAAAAATTAGCCAGATTTCCTTGACTTTTGCCTGTAATTCAGATAGAATAGTTAGGTATGTTTAGTAATTGATCACAATAGCCGGCTAAACGAATACGAAAATCTATGAGGAGGTATTCATCGTGAAACGTACTTTTCAACCAAGTAAAATCCGTCGTGCGCGTAAACACGGTTTCCGTAACCGTATGTCCACTAAAAATGGTCGTCGTGTCTTAGCATCTCGTCGTCGCAAAGGACGCAAAGTGCTTGCGGTAGCATAAGATGAACATAAGAAACCAGTAGAAACTCGAGTCTGCTGGTTTTTTTGTGGGCTGCTTTTTGATATAATGAAGACATGATTTTCGATACCCATACCCACCTCAACGTGGAAAATTTTACAGATACAATCGAGGAAGAGTTAGCTCTTGCCAAAGAAATGGGCGTGACCTATCACAATGTGGTTGGTTTTGACCGTCCAACCATCGAGCGGGCGCTTGAATTGGCAGACGCTCATCCTGAAATTTATTTGACCCTGGGTTGGCATCCGACCGAGGCTGGCTCTTACGATGATGAAGTAGAAAGCTATCTCCGACAGGTGCTCAAACATCCCAAGGTCATTGCCCTGGGCGAGATTGGCCTGGATTACTACTGGATGGAGGACCCCAAGGAGGTGCAGATAGCAGTCTTTAAGCGCCAGATGGATCTTGCTAAAGAGCTGGATTTGCCCTTTGTGGTCCACACCCGTGACGCTCTTGAAGACACTTATGAGGTCATCAAGGAAGTCGGCGTAGGTCCTCGTGGTGGTATTATGCATTCCTTTTCAGGTTCCTTGGAAATGGCAGAGCGTTTTGTCAAGCTAGGGATGTCCATTTCATTTTCTGGAGTAGTTACTTTCAAGAAAGCCCTAGATGTGCAAGAAACAGCGCAGCATTTGCCCCTAGAAAAAATCCTCGTTGAGACGGATGCGCCCTACTTGGCACCCGTGCCCAAGCGAGGACGAGAAAACAAAACTGCCTACACCCGCTATGTCGTCGAGAAAATTGCAGAGCTGCGTGGTCTGACCGTCGAAGAGGTAGCAAAAGCTACGACAGAGAATGCCAAAAAATTGTTTAGGATGGAAGAATGATATCAGCGACCGAAGGTCGCACACGCGCGATAACTGCCGCCGTAGTGAGAATCCTCTAGCAAGATGCTAGAGGATGACGGAAACTGCAAGACCTGAGGTTTGAAGTTTAGCAATGAAACCAAGGGTTTGCTTGCGTCCGCACTACTTAAGGGAGTTGTCAGAAAAAAGGTTTATGACAAATAAAATCAAAATACAAGAAGTTATCGTGGTCGAAGGACGAGACGACACTGCCAATCTCAAACGTTTCTACGAGGTGGATACCTACGAAACCCGTGGTTCAGCTATTGACGAGGACGATCTGAAACGCATTGAAAAATTGCACAATCTCCGTGGAGTTATCGTCTTTACCGACCCTGACTACAATGGCGAGCGCATTCGAAAAATCATCATGGACGCCATTCCCACCGTCCGCCATGCCTTTCTCAATCGTGACGAGGCAGCACCAAAATCTAAAACCAAGGGACGCAGTCTCGGCGTTGAGCATGCCACTTTTGAAGATTTACAAAAAGCTCTTTCCAAAGTCACCCAGCACTTTGACGATGAAAATCACTTTGACATCACCCAGAGCGACCTCATTCGCCTCAAACTAATTGCTAGCACCGACAGCCGCCAGCGCCGTGAGTTTTTGGGAGAAAAGCTTCGCATCGGCTACAGCAACGGCAAGCAACTCTTGAAACGGCTGGAGTTGTTTGGCGTAAGCTTGGACGAGGTGGAGGAATGTATGGGAGAGTATGGAGAATGAAAAGAATTGTTCTTTTAAGAGGTGTCATGCCAACAGGGAAGAATAAAATTCCCAAGATGTCCTATTTGGCTAATATTTTGATAGAAGCAGGTCTGCTTCATGTCCAAACTTATATCCAAAGTGGCAACATCATCTGTCAGACAGATTTGTCAGATGAGAAACTCATAACTCTCGTTCACGATACCATTAAAGACAAAATAGGGGCGGATTTAGCCGTTATTCTAAAAAGTCCAGATCAGCTGGGAAAGCGGTAGCCGAAAATCCTTTTACAGAAGATTATGACTTATCGCGGGTTCATCTGGTTTTTAGTAATGCTTTATACGACCAAAAATTACTAGAAAAAGTTAATCAGCTAGATTTTGGTGATGAAAAATTTGCGATTGGTAGCGAGTGTCTTTATATGTATTTGCCAAGAGATGCAGCCAAGAAACGCCTGAATAATAATTACTTAGAAAAACAACTACAAACGACTACCACAATGAGAAAGTTGAGCGTCATCTCACACTTATATGAGATGGCAACGGAGAAAGAAAAAACATGAGAATCGCAGACCATTCGGTGACCCGCGCCATCTTAGAGCGCCACGGGTTTACCTTTAAGAAGTCCTTCGGTCAGAACTTTTTGACCGATACTAACATTTTGCAGAAGATTGTTAATACGGCAGAGATTGACAAGTCTGTCAATATCATTGAGATTGGACCCGGCATCGGGGCTCTGACTGAGTTTTTGGCGGAGAATGCCGCTGAGGTCATGGCTTTTGAGATTGATGACCGGCTCATCCCGATTTTGGCGGATACGCTCCGCGATTGTGACAATGTCCAGGTTATCAATCAGGATATTCTGAAAGCTGACTTGCAGACGCAAATTCAGAACTTCAAAAACCCTGACCTGCCTATCAAGGTCGTGGCCAATCTGCCTTACTACATCACCACCCCCATCCTCATGCACCTGATTGAGAGCAAGATTCCTTTCTCTGAGTTCGTCGTCATGATGCAAAAAGAGGTGGCGGACCGCATCTCTGCCGAGCCAAACACCAAGGCTTACGGCTCCTTGTCCATCGCTGTGCAGTACTACATGACAGCCAAAGTCGCCTTTATCGTGCCACGCACCGTCTTTGTGCCCGCACCGAATGTTGACAGCGCCATCCTTAAAATGACTCGCCGCGAGGTGCCTCTCGTGACCGTCCAGGACGAAGACTTTTTCTTCCGCGTCTCAAAAGCGGCCTTTGTCCACCGTCGCAAGACCCTCTGGAACAACTTGACCAGTCATTTCGGCAAGGCTGAAGAGACCAAGGAAAAATTGACGGCAGCACTGGAGAAGGCAGCCATTTCGCCAACGATTCGTGGCGAAGCTTTGACCATTGCCCAGTTTGGACGCCTAGCTGACGCTTTGAAAAATGCAGGATTATAGGAAAACTAGCGGCCCCCTAAAAAAGACACTTCTGATTGGAAGTGCCTTTTAGCATTTTTCAGATAA
>CAUTON010000014.1:0-19670 GCA_963539895.1 uncultured Streptococcus sp.
CAGGTGATTTTTGTATGAATGTCATAAAATTTGAAGTTTTGAATGATTGTTTTTATGAAATAGTAGGCTGATAAAAATTTTAAAGAAATAAGACAAATATCAAAAATTGGGGTATTTAATTAATAAGAGGTCATTTAAAGAATATTTATCCTTCCTCAAAACTTGAGTGAAATAATCTTCAAATACCTCTTCAATAGGATCCTCCTCTTCCATAATCATAAACTTTAACGTTCTTTCAATAATATCAATGGCTAGAAGTTCCTCCTCAGGAAGAACATCAATATAGTTATCATATAGGTCCTCAATATCTTTTAGCTTCTTCTTGATACGTCCGGTGTCCCCATAGACAGGAGATTTCATGAGTTTATATTTAGCCTTGTAATAGTCTTCAGGAATGTCTAGTTTTGTTTCACCTAGCAAATAGTTGAGGGAAACTACCAATTTATCACTGATATACTGCAGTTTGACAATGGTTGGTAAAGAACGACCGAGCTCGATTCTCATCAATTGTTTGACGGTTAGTTCATCTTCAGTATCACAAACTTGCTCACGTGTTAAACCTAGTCGTTCACGTTCTTCCCGAATTCTTTTTCCAATCTCGATTTTAATATCATCAGACATCTGTATTCCCCTTGAGTTTTAATTGGGTTATATAATAATATACCTTAAAATCATGTGAATGAAAAGACTCTAGGAAGCTGACTGTGTTTCTAGTTAGAGCAAAAGAGGGGGGCTAAACAAAACAACCATCTAAACTGAGTCTTAGATGGTTATGGTTTTGAATTAAGATATTTTTCGTAATCTCTTAGATTGTAGAATGGTCAGTGCAGTTAATAGGAGTAACCAGACTAGCAGGGATAGTGAGCTTGCTACTTGGTCCTGCCACTTAAAGGTTTCAAGCTGGCTTATAGATTTCGTGAAAAGTCCCATATAACTATACTTTACTATACTATCGAAATCTTTACTGATTCCTGAAAGTATTGGAATAAACATACTAATCAGTGTTACTGGAACGCTAATCACTTGAGAAGACACTTGAGTTTTGCTGATTAATCCAATGAAAAGATTGATAAGCATCATTACTAAAGCTGTAGCAAGTGAGATGATAAGATAAGCACCATAATTATTTTCAATATTCAATTCGAGTATTCTCGGAATAGCAGTTGTCATCACTAAGCTAATAAGCACTGGGTAAAACAAAACTGAAAGGATATAGTTCGTACTGTTAACACCACTTAAAAACAAAGTTCTTAAAATATTTTTTTCCTTTTCTTCGGAAACAAAAGTACTGATTGGATTTCCAACTGATAAAGTCAAAGACATTGCTAAACATATGACTAGTAGATTGACTTTCGCTGAGTTGGTTAGACTACCTTGAATCTCATAAATATATTTGTAGAGAAAGGCAAAACCTAAAGGAAAGAGGATTTGTAGGATAATGCTTTTATTAGATTTGATTACTCGTTTTCTAAGCCATAGTAAAGATTTTAATTGGTTAAACATTAAGTTTTCCTCCTGTAAGTTGAATGAAGATGTCTTCTAAAGTTGGTTCACATGAGTGGATGGTTTGAATATCCTGAATAGCAGTAATCTGATTTAATTCAGAGAAGGGAATCACTTTCTCTTGACCTGAACAATAGGTTACTTTTACCATCTTATTGGTATTGTATTTCTGAATAAGCTCAGCAGGTTTACCTTCTTCGACAATCCTTCCTTTATTTAGGAGTACAATCTTGTCGCATAAAATGGTAGCCTCGTGCATGTCATGTGTTGTCAGAAAAATGGTTGTCCCATGTTCTTTAAGCTCTTTGATGAGAGCATGAATGGTTTGAGACGTTGATGGATCTAGACCAGAAGTCGGTTCATCAAGAAAGAGAACTTTTGGCTTGTTAATGATAGCCCTAACTAAAAGCATTCGTTGTTTCATCCCTGTAGAAAGTTTCTCAGCCAAGGTTTTTCGATGGTCATAAAGACCGACACGTTTCATCAAATCGTCGATATAATCTGGTGAAACATTGTAGAGTTTTGCGAAGAATAGAAGATTATCATGGAGTGTCAATTTTTCATAAAAACCACTATTTTCAGTGATTAAACCAATTTTTGACAAATCCTCTTCTTTTAACTGAAGGGATGGTTTGTCTAAGATATAGGTTTCTCCCTGACTAGGAGTGAGTTGACCTGTTAAGATATTGATTGTTGTCGTTTTACCAGAACCTGATGGACCTAGGAAACCTAAAATTTCACCTTCTTCAACTGTGAAGTTTAGATTTTCAATAGCTTTATAATCTTGAAACTCTTTGCTTAACTGCTTTGCTACGATAAGGTTTGCCATTTCTTGATTTCTCCTGTTTAATGATATAAATAAGTATTGGGACATAAAAAAACTAGAAGAAAAATTCTAGCTTTTAACATTTTTAATAAAGATTACGCAGTAGCATGATTCTTGCGATCAAAGAAGTTGTAGACGTATTCGATGACAGCAAGGATGGTGAATCCGATTGCGACCATTCCAAGGACGCCTGCTGCTGAGGTTTGTCCAAAGAGTCCTGCAATTCCGTTGACCATTGGTGCGGCAAAGGCAGAACCGAGGTTGATTCCCATGAGAATGACAGATGTCGTTAGAGTTCCGCCGTTTTTAGGTCCAACTTGTGCGACGCGAAGGAAGGCTTGTGGGAAGACCCAACCAAAGAAGATACCTGCGATAATAACTCCTGCTGTAACAACAACCGTGCTGGATGCTGTAGCAACCAGGTAGAAACCAAGGGCAATCCCTGTGAAGGAAACTGGTAGGATGAAGTTGCCGATGAGTTTAGATACTGGGGCATAGAGGAGAGCAGCGACCATTGAAGCGAGACCGAGAAGGGCCAGGATAGAGGAAGCTGTAGACGGGGAGAAGAGACCTGTTTCTTGACCGAGGATTGCCATTTTGATAGTCATCATGAGGAACATGGCAAAGGTTACAAGAAAAAGCAGGGCGAGGAGCAAGATATGTCCATTAACTGCATCTTTGAAGCTTGATTTTGGAGCTTGAGTAACCTCAGCGCTTGTTGCTTTGTCATCAGGAATGGTGACAAAGAGCCAGATGAGAATGAGCGGAATGAGACCAACAAAGAAACCAGTGAAAGCAGTCCGCCAACCGCCCAAGATGAGGGCTGAAAGTAGAAATCCAAAGGCCGCATTCCCCAAGTTTTGGGCCGTGTTTTGGAAGCCAAGCATCCCTTTCAATTGTTGTCCATCATAGAAGCGATACATGAGGGAAACCGAGTAAGGGTTGAAAAGACCGATACCAAGCCCCATGAGTAGACGTGCGGCAATGATAAGAGGGAAACTAGTTGAGATAGCAGGAACTACCCCGCCGATGGTGTAAAGAGCTAGTCCAAAAAGAATGGTGCGTTTGATGCCAAATTTATTTCCGATGGCTTCCGCAAAGAGGATGAGGAAGAGCACTGAGAAGTTTGGAAGAGTCGAAATGAGCTCAATCATAGATTGGGAAGCATTAGGGAAGGCTTCGGCCAATTGGGTATTGGCGATTGAGATAGAAGGGGCCGTCTGTGCCAAGAGTGATAAGGACAAAAGTGAACCCTTAAATAACCAAGATGAAGCGTTAACTGCTTTTTGATTTGCCATAATTTTTCTCCTAAATATATCAATATAATGTGATGAATGACTTATTTACCTTGGGCAATATCTTTAACGGCTGCAAGTCCAGCTAGGCGACCAGAAGTCCAAGAGAAGCCAGATGCCAATCCTTCGTAGGCTGGATAGTTGCACGGTGCATAGTAGCCACCAGCATTGGCACCACCAGTGTAAAGACCAGGAATAGCCTTCATGTGGACATCAAGGACGCGCAAGTCCTTGTCGACACGAACACCGCCGACTGTACCCAGATAAACGACCTGACCGATAAAGGCGTAGTAAGGACCGTTTTCGACAGAGTACTTGAGAGAAGCGACTGGCTTGCTGAATTGTTTGTCGTTTTGACTGTGGATAGCTTCATTATATTCTGTAATCGTTTGTGTGAAGGCATCCACGTCGAAGCCAGCATTTTGAGCTAATTCTTCGATAGTATTGCCCTTGAAGCAGATACCTTGGGCAACAGCTTGGTCAGCCAATTCGGCAAAGTTCCCCTTAGCGTCAGAGGCACCAGGACCTGATTTTGAAATGACTAGTTGTGGCTGCTCTGTGTAGCTATCAAGCGTCGCTTTGTCAACCACGTAGAAGTATTTAGAGCCGACACCGTAGGCTGCATTTGACCATTGAACGGTGTCATAAACCACATCTTCGTTGGTAAAACGGGCGCCATTTGGGTCAACCCAGAGAAGTGGTGACAGAAGGAGCTGTGTCAGTGGCGAATCGTTGAAACCTGCCAATTGTTTGCCTTTGGTTTCTTGGCTAACGACGGATTCTGCCATTTGAGCAGCGTGAATCAGAGCTGCGCCGTCAATATTGACTCCGCCAGCATTTTCCATGGCAGAGAGGCCTTCACCCATGTTTGGCACACCGAGTGAGCGCAAGTTGATAGTACGCATGGTTTTAGCAACACGGCGCTTGTCGGCACCGAAACCGCCAGTGGTGATGATACTAGCCTTAGCATTGACGATGATGTCTTCGCCAGAGCTGTCCACTGCTGTCAGACCAGTAACACGACCCGTTTCATCCTGAATCAAGCCCTTCATAGTGACACCAAAGATAAATTCAGCGCCTTCAGCTTCAATGGATTTTTGAACAGCTGGGAAGGTGCGGTCCTTGTCCATGTACATGTGGTAGGAGCCACCGCGGTATTTATTGTCACGATGGGCAAATTGCGTCGTATTCTCAACTGGATTGAGTTTGATTTCCATCCCCAAGCTCTTGATTTCTTCCAAGGTTTCCTTAGCATGCTCGATGACATTTTTCAAAAGGGCACCATTTGAAAGGAAGTGGTTGTGCTCTTGTAACTCATCAATAGCTTCTTTGGTTGTCAAATTGTAGCCCAGGGCTTTTTGTTCATCAGTTCCTACCGCAAAGAAGCCTGATGAAATTTTGGTATTGCCCCCTACTTGTGGCAATTTTTCAAGAACAAGGACTTTGAGCCCATTTTGTGCAGCCGCATGGGCGGCAGACAGGCCAGCACCACCAGCACCAGCAACGACAACATCAACAGTATAAGTTTTTGTCATGTGAATTTCCTCACTTAAATTTTATGATATAATTATACGTGAAAGGATTCACAAAGGTAAGCCTTTTAAATATCTTATTAAGTGACGAAAAATAACTTTTAGGAATAGCATATGATTCAAAAAATTACAAACTGTGTCTCTTATACACTCGATACTCCGCTTCAAGAGCAAACGGATGCTCAAAAACATCTTTATATTTTAGAAGTGCTGACACCAGTAATCCTAACCACTCCGCAAAAGCGGGTTCTGTTGCAGCCGTTTGATATTTTGCTAGGTCAGGATTTGTCAGGCTTACAGTTGGAATCACAGGACAGGAGTCCCTTATTGTTGAGGTTGTTTTCCTTACAGTTTGATATTCCGGGGAATCTGACGGCCTACACTGTCGGTGACAATGCGATTATCCACGATTTGATGAATGCGGATGAGGTCGGGCAAGCCTATGTCTTATTCACGCAGTTGCAAGCGAAAGTCTGTCATGCATATCTGGATGTCGTCGAGGCCCTTGAGGACTTGTCAACTGTTGATGACTACACCCATTTCCAAAAGCAAAAAGTAGCAGGATTGCTGTTTACAGAATTGTTGCGCGAGCATGAAAGTAAAATCTCTAAATCTGTCTCTCATTTTCCAGATAAGGAGGTTAAATATGCCACGAGGGACACGCAGGCTGGAGTCATCATGAAATATGTCCGTGAGCATATCCACACGATTACTCTAAAAGAAGCGGCAGCCCATTTTTCCTACCAATCCAATTATTTTTCAAGGCTCTGTCAAAATCTTTATGGAACGACCTTTAATGAATTGAAAACCCATATCAAGCTGGAAATTGCCAAGGAACAGTTGAGCATGACGACAAAATCTTTGGAAGAAATCAGTCAGGAATTGGGCTATAAGGCGGTGTCAAATTTTCATCGAAATTTTAAGGCCCATACAGGTATGACCCCTCATGAATATCGGAAACATCATCGTCAACAACTATGAATGTCATAAAAAGTCATATTATTAGATATGATTTTTTGTTTTCTTTGGAAGCTTTTTCAGTTATAATGTTACTAACTTCACAAAGTCAAAAGGAGAAGACTATGACAACATTTATTGCTTTGGTTGGGACCAATTCAGATAAATCAACTAATCGTCAACTCTTGCAGTACATTTCACGTCATTTCGCTGCAGCAGCTGAGATTGAACTTCTGGAAATCAAGGATTTTCCACTTTTTAATAAAGGGCAAATGGCTCATCTGCCAGCTCCGGTCAAGGAGGTGGAAGAAAAAATTGCGGCAGCTGACGGAGTTATTATCGCAACGCCTGAGTACGATCATGCTATTCCAGCTGCGCTCATGAATGCCTTAGAGTGGTTTTCAGTTGGCAATCATCCATTTTTGGACAAGCCTGTTATGATTGTTGGGGCTTCTTACGGAACGCTTGGTTCGTCTCGTGCCCAAGCTCAGCTGCGTCAGATTCTGGATTCCCCTGAGTTGCGTGCCTATATTATGCCGAGCTCGGAGTATCACTTGTCTCATTCTTTGCAGGCCTTTGACGAGGCAGGGGACTTGCTTTCTCCTGAAAAAATAGCAGAGCTGGAAGCTTTGTTTAGCGACTTCTTACGCTTTGTCGCGATTACTGCCCAATTGACGGAGACACATGCAGAGCACCAAGCGGCAGCAGCACGATTTTCATGGGAAAAAGTGACAGACTAGGAGGGAACACATATGAAAATAATCGGTATTGTCGGATCAAATGCCCCACACTCACACAATAGACTCTTGTTACAATTCATCGGGCATCGTTTTTCAAATCTCTTTGATTTAGAAATTTTAGAAATTGCAGATGTCCCACTCTTTAATCAGAGCAAGGACCAGACAGACAGCCCCGTCATCCAAAATATGACTCGGAAGATTGAAGCAGCTGACGCTGTTATCATCGCAACACCTGAACACAATCATACTATTTCTGCGGCGCTTAAGAGCACCTTGGAGTGGCTGTCCTATAATGTTCATCCTTTTGATGGCAAACCAGTTATGATTATGGGGGCTTCTTATTACCAGCAAGGGTCATCTCGTGCTCAGTTGCACCTACGCCAAATTTTGGACGCTCCAGGTGTCAATGCTATGGTCTTACCAGGTAATGAATTTCTCCTAGGGAACTGCAAAGAAGCCTTTGACGACAAGGGAAATCTCAAAGTGGAAGGGACTGTTGCCTTCCTTAAAACCTGCTTGGAAAACTTTATTTCCTTCATCACAGTCTTACAAGGCATGCGACCTGCTCCAGCCCTTGAAGTAGATGAAGAAGTTGTAACCGTTGAAACAGATGCCGACTCAGGCGCATCCGCATCTTGGAATGCCACAGCAGAACCAGAAGTCGTTGTAGAATCAACAGCTAGTACCCCATTTGAGCGAGCTTTGGATGCAACCTTTGGCGCTGACTTAGGCATCGAGCCGAAGACAGACATTTTTGACACCGTTGAAATCGTATAAAAAATAGCACCCGTGGGTGCTATTTTTTATACTTTAAAATGCTAGATTGTCCTGCTAGAGTGCTCCAAATAGCCACAAGAGCAAGAGGTTCAACAGTACAGTAACTAGTGCGGAAATGAGAGCAAAGATTATTTTTTGGTAAGGTCGAACGGCTTTTTCTCGTTCTTTTTGGATAGCATCCAGTTGTTTCCCTTCTGTGAAGGCGACGATTTCACGGTAAGTCTGGATGTCATACTTTTTCTTCTCTTTTTCTACAATATGGCTAAGTAGAAATGTGACCAAAGCCAGACAAGACCATAGGATGCAGCCTATCCAGTCCAAAAAGATTGCCAGTGGAGCAGCAGACAATATGGTTAGAATAAGTAGGACACTAAACCAGGCGCCAATCTTGTTAAATTGTCGAATGTCAGATTTCTGAATAGCGGTTTTCATGTGAACAATATCTCCTTTCACTAGTTGGTCGAGTGTGACACCGAAAGTCTGACTGATCCGCAGAAGACTATCGATGTCAGGGTAGGATTTCCCATTTTCCCAGTTGGAGATAGTCTGGCGAGAGACGAAGACTTTTTCCGCTAAGTCATCTTGTGACCAGCCAAAATCGGTGCGGTGTTGTTTGATCTGTTTCCCGATTTCCATTCGGTCCTCCTTTCTGTCTTTATTCTAGTAAAAATGGAGATTGTTGTCTGTCAAAGGTCTTTTACATTGGCTATTTGATGCGATTTGTCGCACAATTTTGCAGGAAATCACTGCTGTATTTCTTCCAATTGCTCCATGGCAAAACTCATGGCGACAAAGTGTGGATCGTCAAAATTTTCTCCGTAGTGGAACATGCGCAGGTCAGGGGCATCAGGGACATCCCAGGCAGCGGGTTCTGATTGTTCAGGGTCAAAGGTATCAATCATATAGATGACCTTATCGATAAAGCTAGTCGGTAGGGGTTCTGGCCAATGGGCAGAGTGGATTTTTTTGATAGGAAGAGCTTGCAATTTGATGAGGGCAGCACGATAGAGACTGAGTGGCACACCAGCCCCATAGAAAATCCGCTTGACAATGGCATCGCCACTGAAAAGATTGGTCGTTTTCTGATCATAAAAAACGATGGAACCCTTTGTGTGGCCAGGGACATGATAGACAGTGACGGGCCGATTTCCAAGCTCGATGACTTGCTCGTCAGATAGGGTTTCAAATCGATAGGCTCCGCCATTTTCAACCTCTGGGCAGCCTTTTTTGCCTGGCACAGTCTCGATAGGAAAGATAAAGCCCTTCTTCGAATCCCACTCATGCTCACCGATATAAATGGTATCAAACTGGCGATTTCCTCCAGAATGGTCGGGATGAACGTGGCTATTGACCACCATAAGGGGCAGGTCTGTCAGATCTTCAACGTAAGATTTCAAATCAGCAATCCCGAAGCCTGTATCAATCAAGAGAGCTTTTTCCTCGCCAATTAACAGGTAGGAGAGGCAGTAGCCCCAGCCAGGCAGGCGACCTGGTCCAGGCAGAAAGCCTGGGTTTTGGATAGCGTAGGTATTTTCGTCAATTTTCCAATGATTGCAAGACGTTTCATGGTTATCAAGACCGAGAGTAATAGCTGGTTTTGTCATAGTAGTTCCTCCTAATAGACCAATTATACCGTTTCTAGAGGAGATTTTCCAATGAAGCAGTAAGTGTTTTCAAAGAATTTGTTTGCGTGATTTATAGATTTGCTCTATAGATTAGACCTATATATTTTATAAAAACGACATGTGAATTTTTTCTCAATCTATGGTAAAATATTACTATCAACAAATCAGATAATAAATGAAAGGACCGAAATGCGATGAAAATCAATACATTTCCTGGTTACGAAAATCATATTGCCAGCAATATGGCGGATAAGTCTAATGAGGACGTAGCACGTCGCGCCAAGGCACAAGTCGAAGCGATGATTGCCTATGAACTGCCTGAAGGTATGACCATGGAGGATAAATTCATTCCTGGTCCAGATGAAGGGCAAGAATTGCAAATTCGCGTCTTTACACCTGCCAACTTGCCCGAGAAGGCACCGATGATTCTAGATATTCATGGTGGAGGGTTCGTAGCTGGTACAGTGGCTATTGACAATGCCCGTTGTATCGCCCTTGCCAGCCGTATCCCTGCTATCGTGGTATCAGTAGAATATCGCTTAGCTGGTAAGGATGGTATTGCCTTTCCAAAACCGTTAGAGGATTGCCATGCGGCTTATATGTATTTGCATGAGCATGCGGATGAGTTTGGCGGAGATGCTGAAAAACTGGGACTCCATGGATCAAGTGCGGGGGGCACCCTGGCTGCTGGCCTGGCTCTTTATCTCCGTGATCGGAATGAGATTCAGCCAGCCCTGACGGTCCTCAATTGTCCAGCAGTAGACTTGGATATCGACTCTAGCCTATCCATGCACCGCTACATTGAGCTCAAGATGGGACCTGATAAGAAGGCAATTGGTGCTGAAGCAGCTTATTTGGGCGGCTACAATGGTTTTGCGCCATCCTACTATGCCTTTCCAAAATATTGTCCAGACTTGGGTGGTTTGGGTTCTACCATGGTCATCGTGGCTGAGTACGACACTTTGCGCGATTCAGGTCTTGACTATGCACAGCGTCTTTTGAAGGCTGGCGTACCGACTGAGCTCTATCAAGCGCCGCGCGTGGGACATTGCTACACATCCGCTCCTCATCCTTTTACAGACCTGACCCACGATATGATGGCTATGTCCTTCAAGCGTGAATTTGGTCAATTGGATGGCCTAGTAAAACAGTAAAAACGTAAATGAAAAATAGATAGGAGATTTTCATATGTCACCAGCTATCTTAGCATTGATTATGCTTGCCATCATCATTGTCTTCATCTTGTTTGAAAAACAATTGAAGATTCCGATGAACTTTGTCCTCTTTACTGTTCCAGTGATTTTTAGCTTCTTGATGGGCTATGATTTGACTGAAACCAGTACCTTTATCTTGACTCAATTATCAACGGTAATGAATCAAACGGGCTACATGCTCTTGTTCGGCTTGATTTACTTTGTCATGTTGACTGAGACGGGTATGTTTGACGTTATGGTAAATGCAGTCATGAAAGTCATCGGAAATCGTCTCAACGTGGTTGGAGTGATGGTCCTGACTACTGTACTCGGTGGGATTGCTTACTTGACAGCCAATATGTCTACCACTTACCTGATCGTCTTTCCAATCGTTATCCCCCTCTATAAAAAATTCAAAATTGACCGTGACTTTGCCTTTATCATCTGTCAAACAGCTGTAGCGGCTATGTGCTGGTTACCTTGGGGAATCGGGGTTATCATGTCAGCGACAATGGCTGGTACAGATGCTGAAACGCTGGCAGCAGCTTCAATCCCTTGGGGACTCTGCTTTATCCCAGCAATCATCTTGCAATATGTTTACTTTGCATGGCGTCATAAAAAACAACACGGAACACTTGGCCTCCCTTCAGATGCAGAAGCAGTTGAAACTGATGGTGAAGCAAAAGAAACAAAAGAGTTTGCTCGTCATGATTTATTCTGGGTTAACTTGCTCATCTTTATCGTCGTTATCGTTGCTCTTGCTGTCTTTAAAGTCCCATCTTATCTCGTCTTTATCGCTGCATCAATGGTCACTGCCCTCATCAACTATCCTAAAAACTTTGGTCAAATTTGGAACAAGGCCGGCATGACATTCTTCAACGTCTTGATTATGCTCCTTGCCATCTGTTTCTACTTGGCAATTTTCAACGCAGCACCAGAAGATGGTAGCAAGTTATCCATGGTTGCATCTCTTGCGCAAATGCTGGAAAGCATCTTCCCAGCATTCCTCCTCAAGTACATGCACATCATCTTCTTGCTCTTGGCTGTGCCAATCATCTACTTTGTACCTTACCAACTCTATAACGCCCTCTATCCACTCTTCATTTCAGTCGGAGCTGCCTTTGGTCTTTCACCAATTGCCATCATCGCACCATTCGTATGTAATCTGGCTCTGGCAACTTCTGTCACTCCGATGAACTCTTCAACCTTTGTTGGCTGCTCACTCATCGAAGAAGAAGTAGGACCATATACTCGTCACGCAGCACCAATCATGTTTGTCACAAACTTGGTGGTAGTCCTGACAGCACTTTTGACAGGCGTTTTGAACTTCTGATAATAAGAAAAGTTTGGAATAAGATTTGTTCCAAACTTTTTATCTATTCTCAAAGTATTCAAGTGCATACTGTAGAAAACTCTGGCAAACTGGAGGTAGATATCGGTCTTTGCGATAGGCGAGATAGATTCGACGTTCTTCTAGAGTGTCAGAGATAGCGAATTTTTTCACGGGGTAAGCTGAGATGGTGGCAATATCAGGTACGATAGCAATGCCAAATCCGCTAGCGACAAAGCCTAGGACAGATTGATCGTCTTCTAATTCTAATTTTACATTAGGGGTAAGACCAAATTGTGCAAAAGAATGATCCAGGTAAGGGCGTAAGCCACTGTGCTCATTGTAATAGATAAATGGCTCATCTTTGACTTGCTGTAAGGAGAGTGAATCCTTTGCGGACAGGGGATGATTCTCTGGTACCACTAGCACCAGTTTTTCGTTTGTAAGCGATTCAAAAACAATGTGGTCAAAACGCTCTACTTTTGATACAATAGCTATATCAAGGGATTCTTTGTCTAATTTTTCCAATAAATTCTGGGAGTTATTCTGTTCAAAGTTGAAATGAACATCAGGAAAATCATCTAAAAAGGATTGGATTAGTTTGGGAGCCCGTTCTGCGCCAAATGTATAGATAAATCCCAATTTGATCGTTCCCTGGTGTGGGTTGTTAATGGAAGCAATTTTTTCATAAGCCTCTTGTAAATTTAGCAAGGATTGCTTGGCAGATTTGTAAAAAATACGACCATACTGGGTGAGACGAATATTTCTCCCTACCTTCTGAAAGAGTGGGACACCTAATTCCTTCTCCAACTCCGAAATCATATAGGACAGGTTGGGCTGTGAGGTATTTAACTCTTTGGCGGTCTGGGTCATGTGTTCAGTCTGAGCAAGAGAAACAAAGTATTCTAAGTGTTGTACATTCATAGGTGAACCTCCCTATGATTATTATATCTTTTTTCGAAAAAATATAAATAGTTTTTATAGATTTAATAAAATATATTTATTAGATTTATTGGTTTATTTATGGTAATATAAATGTGAAATCAATCACAAAAAAGGTAAGGTGGTATCTATGGCAAATTCATCATTACAGCCAGTAACCGTTTCAGACGTGGTGTTTGGGCAAGGTCGTCCAAAGATTATTGTTCCTTTAGTTGGTAAGACTGAAGAGGAAATTTTGGCTGGCGCTCGCCAAGCAAAAGACTTGGACTGTGACGTCATTGAGTGGCGTATTGACTTCTACCAATCAGTACAGACACCAGCAACCGTTGCAGCATTTTCAAAAGAAGTTGCAGCAGCTGCTGGAAAACCAGTCTTGGTTACTTTCCGTACAGCCAAAGAAGGTGGCGTCTTAGAAATCGAAGACAGCCTCTACTTTGATATTTACCGTGCTGTCCTGACAGATGGTCATGCTGACTTGATTGACGTGGAGCTCTTTATGGATGAAGTAGCGGTGCAAGAAACGATTGCGCTTGCCCATGAAAAAGGCACCAAAGTCATTATGTGTAACCACGATTTTGATGCTACACCTGCCAAGGAAGAAATCGTTCGTCGTCTACGTCTCATGGAAGAACGTAATGCAGATATTTGTAAAATCGCTGTGATGCCACAATCCAATCAAGATGTGTTAACACTTCTGGCAGCAACTGCTGAAGTATACGAAACAGCTACGCGTCCACTGATTACCATGTCAATGGGAGCTCTCGGGATGGTCAGCCGTGTCAGCGGTGAAGTCTTTGGCTCATCTGCTACCTTTGGAGCTGCGGCTCAAGCTTCTGCACCAGGTCAAGTTCCTGTGTCAGAATTGCGTTCTATCTTGAACACCTTGAAATTGAACTAAAGAGGAAAAAATATGTCTAAACAATTGTTTGAAGAAGTTTCACTCAAATCTGGAAACGTTCTGAAAAACCGTATTGTCGTTTCGCCAATGACCACTCAATCTGCTTATTTTGACGGAAAAATCCCTCAAGAATTGGTCGATTATTATGCGCATCGTGCTGGCGAAGTGGGGGCAGTCATCGTCGAGTCTGCCTTTGTTGAAAACTATGGTCGTGGTTTTTATGGGGCACTTGGAATCAACAATGATGACAAGATTCCTGGTTTGACACGATTGGCATCTGCCATCAAAGAAAAAGGCTCCAAAGCAATCATTCAGATTTATCATGCAGGTCGGATGGGCTTCCCAAATATGAATGAGGGTAAAAACCCCATCTCCGCTTCACCAGTTGCTGCCCTTCGTCCAAATGCTCCAGTACCGACTGAAATGACTCACCATGAAATCTTGGATATGGTGGACAATTTTGCAGAAGGTGTCCGTCGTGCGATCAAGGCAGGTTTTGATGGGGTTGAGCTCCACGGTGCCAATACTTATCTTTTGCAACAATTCTTCTCACCTCACTCAAACCGTCGTGAAGATGCTTGGGGTGGCACGATTGAGAAACGGGCTAAATTCCCAATAGAAGTGGTGAAGGCTGCTAAACGCGTTATCGAAGAAGAAGGAGCCGAAAACTTTATCTTGGGCTACCGCTTCTCTCCAGAGGAGCTGGAAGAGCCAGGTATCCGTTTTGAAGATACTATGTACCTTTTGAATGCCTTGGCTGAGTATGACTTGGATTATTTCCACTTCTCAATGGGTGTGTACACTCGTAATTCCTTGGTGAATAACGACGATCCAGAAATGCTCATCACCAAATTCAATGCACAAAAATCTGGCAAGTTGGCGGAAACTCCTGTTATCGGTGTTGGTGCCATCATGCAGAAAGAAGATGCAGAAGGTGCATTGGAAGCAGGTTATGACTTGGTCGCTGTCGCAAAAGGATTCTTAGTAGAGCCAAACTGGGCTGGTGTCGTCAAAGCTGGTCAAGAAGTGCAACCATTTGCCGATATCCATGACCGTGAAAAATTAGTGATACCTGAGCCACTTTGGGACTTCATGGATACAGGCTTCTTCCTTGTCAAAGACGTGGAAGCTGAAAAAGCAAAAGCTGAGCGCTTGAAAGAATTGATGAGCAAAGACCTTGAGTTCAAAGCAGGTCAATATCACGTATCTGCCCAGGGACACAACAGCTCGCTTCCGATGGTCGTAACTTTTGATGACCATAAAATCACTGCTATCGAAATCGATTCGGCTGGTGAGTCTGAAGGCTTGTCTGACTTGGTATTCGAACGCATGCCAAAACAAATTATTGAGTTCCAAACCCTCAACGTGGATGCCGTATCTGGTGCTTCTTCAACGTCACAAGGTGTTATTGATGGGGTGGCAGATGCAGCGCGCTTGGCAAGTGGTCAGGATGCAGTTGATGTCCTCAAAGCTCGTCAAAAACCAGTCATCGAACGCTCTACTGAAGTGATTGAAGAAGAAGTAGATGTCGTTGTAGTCGGTGGTGGTGCGGCTGGTATCGCAGCTTCTCTACGTGCAGATGAGCTTGGTCTTAAGACAACCTTGGTTGAAAAACTCAGCTTCATCGGTGGAGCTATCTCCGTTTCAGGTGGGAACCAAGTGGTGATGGGTTCTAAACTCCAACATCAAGCTGGTGTGACAGATGATACGGTTGAGTCAATGTTTGACGACTTTATGGCCAATGGTAATGGCCAGAACGTCCGCGCTCTGTTGACCCTCTTGGCTGAAAATGTCGGTCAAGCAACAGACTGGGTACATGAATATGTCGGTGTCGAATATGACATGGAAGGCGGACTCCACGTTTTGGCAGAATATGCGAAAGACCGTGAATTGGCCTACGCACACGGTGGACACGGCTTTGCTGCTTCTGTTCGTGCCAAGATGGCAGCATCAAATGTTAACCTCCTCCTTCAAACCAAGGCTGAGGAGCTCTTGACAGACGGAAATGGCAATGTCACTGGCCTCGTTGCGATTGAAGAAAATGGAACGACTCACCGTATTGCTGCGAAAGCAGTCATTATTACAACAGGTGGTTACGGCAATAACAAGGCTATGTTGCCAGACGAGCTTAAGGATGTGCTCTTCTACGGTACGCGCTCCTCAATGGGTGAAGGAGTCCAAATGGCACAAGCTCCAGGTGTGGACGCCGCAACTCGTATGATGAACCTTGGTAAGATTTATCCGAATGGCGTGGAAGTAGCACCAGGTACAGCCAAATCAACTATCGATGGGAACTTGCGTGTCCTCAAGGAAAATGGTCTCCTTCTTAATGGCGAAGGAAAACGCGTGGTCAACGAGCGTGCCTCTAACCACGATATTCTGGATGTCCTTTTGGAGCAAAATCCAAAAATCCTCTACCTTCTTCTTGATCAAAAACATTTCGACAGCTTCCGTGAAGGAATCGCCGAAGGCGGTATCTCATCGGCCGAGGTTGAGAAATGGTTGGCAAGCAATGGACGTGAAACACCTTACCTCTACCATGGTCAAACCTTGGCTGAATTGGCTGACGTAGCTGGTATTGATGCAGCCACACTTGAAAATACAGTGGCTCGTTACAACGGCTTTGTGGCTAACGGTAAAGATGAAGATTTCAACCGCGAATTGCGCTTCTTGCAAGTGCCAGTGGGAGACGGTCCTTACTACCTGATTGAGCAAAAACCTCGTTTTGCAACAACAATGGGTGGTCTGGTTGTCAACGACAGCCTGGAAGTCCAAAATACCAAGGGCAATGTCATCAAAGGTCTCTATGCGGCCGGTGAAGTTGTCGGTGGGGTCATGGGTACAGACTCACCTTCTGGTGCTAATAATGCTTGGGCACTCACTTCAGGTAAATTAGCAGCTGAACAAGTCGCAGGAAAATAAGATAAATGAAAAGCATTAGAATCACGTGTTTCTAATGCTTTTTTGTGTGGTCAAAATTCTCTATTTAATCAAGTATTCTCTCATTTCTTCAAGAGGAATTTGGTTAATGGCTGCACTACCAAGCTTAGGGACGATGACTGTCTTGATGCTATTACCACGCGCTTTCTTGTCATGGGTCAAAGCCTGATATAGCTCGTCAATTTGCCAAGGCTCATGGTCGATAGGAAGACCAAACTTAGCACACATATCTGCAATTTGACGGGTCATGCCAGCTGGCATAAGTCCTTTTTTCTCAGCGACACGGGATATCTGCACCATACCGATAGCAACAGCTTCGCCGTGCATAACCTTGCCATAGCCTGCTGTCTGCTCGATAGCGTGGCCAATGGTGTGACCGAAATTGAGGTACATGCGGACACCACCTTCAAATTCGTCTTCTACAACAATCTTGCGCTTGACATCGCACGAGCGGTAGATAATTTCTTCAGCATTTTCTAGGATAGACTCAGGGCTACCGTCCAAGCTATCTAGCAGGTTCCAGAGTGACACATCATTGATAAGACCGTATTTGACGACCTCGCCCATGCCCTCAATTAGCTCACGATGGCCGAGTGTATCAAGGACATCTGGGTCAATGAGCACGCCATCTGGCTGGGCAAAAGTACCTACGATGTTTTTAGCAAGTGGGGTGTTGACGCCAGTCTTGCCCCCGATGGAGGAGTCGACTTGGGCGGTCAAGCTGGTCGGAATCTGTAGAAAATGAATGCCCCGCATGTAGGTCGAGGCCACAAAGCCAGCTAAGTCACCCACTACACCGCCGCCGAGCGCCACGATTCCATCACTGCGAGTCATGCCTTGCTGGATAAGAAATTCATAGGCTTTATTGACCGTGGTCAGACTCTTAGAGGCCTCCCCTTCAGGAAAATCCCAGACCACCACACCAAACCCAGCATCAGCTAGACTATGTTTGACCTTTTCAGCGTAAAGAGAGCTGACATGATTGTCCGTAATGAGCACGATTTTCTGAGGCTGCCAGAGTTCACTGACCCACTGACCGACCTTGGATAGGGCACCTTTTTCAATGATGATGTCGTATGGATGATGAGAAATATTGACATGTAATTTCATAGCTTTTCCCTATCTAGACAATGTGTCATAGATTTCTTGAATCAGTTCTTCGGTCTTATCCCAACCGAGACATGGATCAGTAATGGATTTACCAAAGACCTCAGGTTTGTCTTGACGACCGTCTTCCAGATAGGATTCAATCATAAAGCCACGGACATACTTGCGGATTTGCTCATTCCAGTCACGGTTAATCAGGGTTTGACGAATGATACGGATTTGCTCCAGATAGTTTTTGCCAGAGTTATCATGGTTGGTATCAACGACGATGAATGGATTTTGGAGATCAAATTTTTCGTACTGAGTGATGGTATCGAGCAGATCGTCGTAGTAGTAGTTCGGCAGGTTTTTGCCCTGTTCTGTATTGGCACCACGCAGAATGACATGGGCTAATGGATTCCCATCTGTATCTACTTCTGCATCACGGTAGATGAAATTTTGCGCATTTTGTGCTGCATAGATGGCATTGAACATGACAGTCAAGTTGCCAGATGTTGGATTTTTCATACCAGTCGGCACATCGATGCCAGATGCGACGAAGCGGTGCTCCTGATCTTCGACAGAGCGGGCGCCGATGGCGTGATAGGAGACAAGGTCTTCGACCAATGGGTAATTGGCAGCGTAGAGCATCTCGTCAGCCGTGGTCAATCCAGTCTCCGTGATAACGCGATGGTGGATATTGCGGACGGCAGCAATCCCATTAATCAAATCAGGAAGTTTTCCTGTATCAGGCTGGTGCACCAAGCCTTTATAGCCGTCACCATTGGTACGAGGTTTGGCTGTGTAAACCCGCATGACGATAAAAATCTTGTTACTGACTTTTTCTTGTAAGGCGGAAAGGCGTTTGGCATATTCAAGCACAGCCTCTTCATTATCAGATGAGCAAGGGCCGATGACCAAGAGGATGCGGTCATCTTTACCGGTGATGATGTCTTTGAGTTCAGCATCACGCTTGTTTTTAGCTTCTAGGAAAGTCCCTGTCAGCTTAGACAATTCTTTGACCTCTGCTAGATTGATTTTTTCACTCTTTTGATGAATTCCCATTGTGTGACTCCTATCTTTTTGTATTTCAGTTTTTAGAACGAAGTAGATGTTCCAAACTAATTATTTTTTAGTATAGCATATTTTGTGAAAATAAGTACAATATTTTTACAAAAAACGAGAATTTCTTCAAAATCTTCAAAAAAATCTGACAATTACTTAAAAATTTGTTACAATGGTAACATGCTATATGCGTGGACTTGCTGAGACAGCCTCGTTGGCTTACGATTGGTAAGTTGCAGTGAAATATTCATTTTAGGAGGACAGAAGGATGTCAATTATTTTATTAGGATTCATGGGTGCAGGTAAGACGACAGTAGCTGGTCACCTCAAACATAAATTGATGGATATGGATACCATTATTACCGAGCGCATCGGCATGTCCATTACAGACTTTTTTGCAAAAGAGGGCGAGCCTGCCTTCCGTAAAATCGAGTCTGAAGTCTTGGAAGAGTTGATGAACTTAGACGAAGATGTTGTGATTTCTACAGGTGGTGGGGTCGTCATTTCTGAAAAGAATCGTGAATTGCTCCGCAAAAATCGTAAGAAAAATGTTTTACTTGCTGCATCTTTTGAAGTCCTCTATGATCGTATCTTGAATGACGAAGTCTTCCAACGTCCGCTCTTTTTGAACAACTCCAAGGAAGATTTCCATGGGATTTACGAGCGTCGGATGGAACTTTACGAGGGCTTATCTGACTTGATTATCAATACGGATAACCGCACACCAGCTGAAATTGCTCGGATTATTGAAAGTATCTAGATGAGTTAAAAGCTTTAGACTGCTTTGAGATGATGCTATTTATCTACTAATAAGGATGGAGAAAGACTGGGGAACCAGTCTTTTTTGTCTATATTGATAAATTCTCCGTGATTTCATTAGTATACAAGCGTATAATGAAACAGTTAAACGTAAGCGCCCCATAACAAGGTACCTATCCAATCGTTCACTCCTCCAGTATAC
>CAUTON010000015.1:0-19213 GCA_963539895.1 uncultured Streptococcus sp.
TCACGCGCCATAGTGGCTGGATTGCAGGAGATGTAGGTGATTTTGCGTGGTGACATAGCGGCGCTTGCCTTGATGAAGCTTTCTGTCAGGCCTTTTCTTGGGGGGTCTACCAAAATAACGTCTGGTTTGATGTCCTGCTTGCTCCAGTTTGCCATGGCATTTTCCGCTGTGTCTGCCACGTAGTGGGCGTTTGTAATGCCGTTCAGCGCAGCATTTTTCTCCGCATCCAAAACAGCAGCTTCGATGAGCTCTACCCCATACACTGCCTTGACCTTTTTAGCAAAAGAGAGACCAATCGTGCCGATGCCAGAGTAGGCGTCAATCACGGTGTCGTCTGCTGTCAGCTCTGAAAAGTTAATAGCCGTCTGATAGAGTTTCTCCGCCATGACCGTGTTGACTTGGTAGAAGGATTGGGCGGAAATGGCATAGCGGTTGCCCAGCATGGTGTCCTCGATAGTATCTGCCCCGTACAGGGTACGAAACTCAGCGCCAAAGATGGCATTGGTGTTCTGGTCATTGATATTCTGGATGATAGAGGTGACCGCTGGGAATTCCGTTATGATTTTCTCCATCATCTGCTCAATGCGGAAAATTTTTGGCCGTGTGGTAACAAGTACCAGCATGATCTGACCAGAATAATGCCCACGACGGACAACGATATTACGAATAAGCCCTGTCTGCTCCTTCTCGTCATAGGGCTTGATATCAAAACGGCGCAGCAAATCACGGACAAAGAGGATGAGTTTGTCAATCTCCTTGTCCTGAATGTAGAAATCTTCGATGGGCATCAAATCATGTGAATTTTTACGGAAAAAGCCTGTCTCCAGCTGACCATTAACACGGCGGACAGGTACACTAGCCTTGTTTCGGTAGGCTCTTGGGGTGTCCATACCAAGCGTGTCTGCGACCTCTACATCTGAAATGCCAGCAATTTTATAAAGATTATCCACGACTTGTTTGCGTTTGAATTTGAGTTGATCAGCGTAAGCCAAATGCCCCAAATCGGCAATACCAGTCCGCAAATAAGCGGCATCCACATCTTGATTGCGGTGTTCTGAGAAAGTCAGATACTCTTCAACTTTACCAAAGCCAATATTTTTCTTAACCTTGAGTACCCGCATGCGGATTTTTTCAGTTGGCAGGGCATTTTCAACGAAGAAAACAAAGCCATCCACCTTTGCCACACCTTGACCTTCATGGGTCAAATCCACAATTTCTACTTCTACAATATCATTTTTACTTAACATAATTTTCCTAACTAGATTCTCTATTTTTTCAAAAAGAAAGAGCTTGAGACATTCTCAAACTCTATTATATCATACTAGCGCAAGCCTAGTTCGGCTAGTTGCGCTTTGTATTTTTCAAAGTCAATTTGAAGGCCAGAACCTCCGTAAATGTCGTAGCCATCTTCCCAGTCATTGTTAGCTGGTATGGTCACTTGCTCGATACCTTCTCCTGCATCCGCAATGACGGAAATTCCATTCCCTAAAATAAATGAGAAAGGCACGCTGGTAGAGGTCAGGCTAAAGACTTTCCCAATAGCCTCTGCTCCTGTAAAGAGCTTGGTTGGATTCTCAACTTGCGTCATGATGGCCGCCAAGACCTGCTGCTGGCGCTTGGTCCGACCGTAGTCACCCTCGTCATCCTTCCGAAAACGGGCATAGTTGAGTAGAGTTCGGCCATCCATCTGCTGCTCACCAACTTGGATTGTCTGAGTAGGCACGTTCCCATTTTCATCCATATTGAGGTCATCTGGCACTTCTACTGAGGAGACGGTTTCCCCATTGATAGTAGAAAATTCAGCATTAATCGTCACGCCTTCTGGAAAGAGGGTATCAATAGCTGTCGCAAAGGTTGAAAAGTCTACTAGAGCATAATGCTTGATATCGATGTCAAAGTTTTCCTTCAAGACTTGACGGACATTTTCTGCTCCTTGGTTACCATTTTGCTCCCCAAGTGTATAGACTGTGTTGAGCTTGTAATCATTGCCGCCGATATTGACCAAGGTATCCCGCATGAAGCTGACAATCTTGATGGTATTGTCCGAATTATTGATATTGACCACCATAATTGAATCCGTCCGCGTCATTCCAGAGGTTTCACCCACACGACCATCCGTCCCCATCACGAGGATATTCACCCCGTCAGCAGTGTCTTCACCATTGAAAACTTCAGATTGCGCCGCCGTCGAATCCGTCGAATCATCTCCAACAGGATTGGTATAGCCGCGGTAGAACATAAAGGCCATCCCTGCAACCACACAGAAAAGTAGAAAGGCTACAAATTGGAAAAAGCGCTTGATGCGACCTTTTCTCTTCTTGCGTGGCTTCTTTTCCTTTTTCTTTCGTTTTTCCTGCGGATAAGGCTCAAGGCTGCTCTGTTCAGGCAACTCATCAGCGTAGGTCACTTCCCGACTTCCGTAGACTGGCAGCTCCTCTACTACTGGATCAGAGAAGGTGCGCTTTGCTTTCTGGCGACTTTTCTTACGACTCGGGGTATGATCTGCACGATAGTCTGGTAAGTCATCCACATAGTCGTCATTGATGGCTGGTTTTCGACGGGACACTTTGACTGGTCGACTGGCATTACCGCGGCTTGGTGCAGCGGGCACCCCATGCTCTAATTTTAACTCAAGATATGCTAGTTCATGTTGTTCTTTTTCGTTTAAATAATGAATGTTTTTTCGTAAATAATCTAGTCGTAATTCCTCATGGTGACTGAGGCTACCGCTATTTTTAACCATAAAAATCCTTTTCTCTACTCCATCTGATAAACGGGATAGGCACCTAAAATTTTATAAGAAATTCCTAGACTTGTCAATTCTTGCAGGGCGTAGCCCATTAATTCCGACTGCAGACTGATAGCATCGATAATGAAGAAATACTCACCGAGTACGGTTTTTAAAGGCCGACTTTCAATCTTGGTCAAGTCAATTTCCCGCCAAGCAAAGACAGACATAGCTTTATAGAGAGCGCCGGGCATATTATCTGGTAGCGTCAGGGCCAAAGTGACCTTGCGGTCAGTCTGTTTAAGATTGAAATCCTGTTCTTCTTTCCCCAAAATCCAAAAACGAGTATAATTCTCATCAATTTCCTGAATATCTTGACCAATCAGCGTTAAACCGTACTCTTCAGCCGCCGCATGTGGAGCGATGGCAGCAAATGGTTCTTCGGGGTGTTCCGCTACAAAACGAGCCGCATAAGCTGTGCTGGCTGTCATTTCCACCCACGCATTCGGATAATTTTCCCTGATGTACTGCATGCCTTGAGCGATAGCCTGTGGGTGAGAATAGACGACCTCGATTGGCTTGTCCGCACTAGTGGCTAAGAGCTGCAGGGCGATGGGCTGGATCACTTCTGCTACGGCATGGATTTCAGCTTGGTGAAAGAGGTAGTCGATAGCCTCGTGCACTGATCCCTCGATAGAATTTTCGACGGGAATAACAGAATAAGAAACCTCTCCTTTTTCGTAGGCTTTGATGACCTCGGTGATGTTTTTGTAGGCAATCAATTCCGCATCGGGGAAGGCTTGTCTAGCCACATGATGAGTAAAGGAGCCTCGCGGCCCCAGATAAGCTATATACATTCGATAATCCTTGCAATTTCTTCTGGTGTACGATTGTCTAGTATGACAATCTTCGTAGGGCTCCAGCCGTCGATCAAATATACTGTAAAAATCTTCCATTACGCTATTCAAGAAAAGTAATTGTTAGAAGACTTATCTTTTGAAATTTGGATTGTACAGCACTGCGAACGACGTCGCTAAGAGAACATTGTATTTGCTGTTATTGTGAACACTGTAACGGTAGTCTTGTCAGCGCTTCTCCTTACTGCATCAAAGTTTCTAAATCGCTAAAGAAACTTGGATAACTAGTGTTAATCGCTTCTGCTCGATCCAGCTCCACGTCACCTTCTTTAGCCAACAAAGCTGCAATTGCGGTCATCATGCCGATACGGTGATCGCCAAAGGTATTGACACGGGCACCATGAAGGTCAGTCTTCCCACGGATAATCATGCCATCCTCAGTCGGTGTGATATCCGCCCCCATACTATTGAGTGCATCTGCGACGACCTGAATGCGGTCTGTCTCCTTGACCTTGAGCTCTTCAGCATCGCGGATGACGGTCTCACCCTCAGCCTGCGTTGCTAAGAGAGCGATGATGGGCAATTCATCAATCAAACGCGGAATAATTGGACCACCAATTTCGGTCCCGTGAAGATTAGACGTCTCGACGGTAATCGTCGCTGACTTGGCAATTTCATCTCGGTCTGAGAAATGAATCTTACCACCCATGGCCTCGATGACGTCTAGGATGCCGGTACGAGTCTCATTGATTCCGACATTTTCAAGGACAATCTTAGAATCTGGCACAATAAGACCAGCCACCAGCCAGAAGGCTGCACTTGAGATGTCACCTGGCACACGAACTTCCTGAGCTGTAAATTCTTGACCGCCTTTGATATGAATTTCCTTGCCGTTAACCGCTATTTCTCCACCAAATTGACGAATCATATCCTCTGTGTGATTACGGGTCAATTCTTTCTCGACAATGCGTGATTCTCCATCAGCCTGCAAAGCAGCAAAAATAAGAGCTGACTTGACCTGAGCAGACGCAACCGGCAACTCATAGTCGATGGGACGCAGCTGACTTGACCCTTTGATGGTCAATGGCGGTAAATCTCGATCCGTCTGACCAGTAATCTCGACACCCATTTGCTTGAGCGGAATAGTCACTCGGTCCATAGGGCGCTTGGACAAGCTATCATCCCCAAACATGGTCGCTTCAAAATCTTGCCCAGCTAACACACCTGAAATCAATCGAATCGAAGTCCCAGAATTCCCCATATTAAGGGGATTTTGAGGGGCAGTTAGACCTTTAAAGCCTTTACCCTCAATCTCGACCGTTTGACCATCATCTCTAATCTCTACGCCCAAATCACGAAAAACCTGCATGGTCGACAGGACATCTTCTCCGCGCAGAATATCATAAACCTTGGTTCGACCCTTTGCCAAACTACCAAAAATAATAGAACGATGGCTAATAGACTTATCTCCAGGCACCCGAATTGTCCCGCGCAGCGCTCTAGCATTTGTTACTAACTTCATACTCTTTCCCCTCACTCAATCTTTGTACTATTTTATCATAAAAAAGAGAAGTTATCAGATTTTTTAGACAATTCATCAAAAAAGACAGACTTTCGTCCGTCTTTTAGTCAATTTCGTAGCCCATGAGAAGTCCGTTTTCTTCCCCATAAAAACTGACCAGCCCTGATGTGGCTACTTTCTCAATCTTAGCCTGAGGAAATTCTGCCAAGACTAAAGCTGAAAAATCAGCACAAAATTTGTCCGCATTGCGATGGGCAATGGTAATGCGACCGCCAGCATAGCCAGCTTTCTTCATCTCAGAAAAAGCGGATTTAACTGATTTCTTGTGGCCACGCGCCTTATCTAGTAATTCCAATTTACCCTCGTGACTAGCTTCACCCACCATACGGATATTAAGCAGACCGACTACTGCTCCAATTAGTCTGGACAGGCGCCCGTTTTTGACCAGATTGTCCACTTTCGCTAGGACAAACAGCAGTTTGGTTCGTTTTTGATAGGCTGTGATCCCTTCGACCACTTTCTCATAGGGTAAGCCTTGACCAATCAAGCGATTGAGCTCCGCCACCAGCAAATCCATTTCTCCCCCCGCAGATAAGCTATCAATGAGATGAATCTGCGCATCAGGATGGCTTTCTAGATACATGTCACGCGCTACACGAGCACTATTAAAGGAGCCTGACAAGCCACCTGTAATGGTCACAACAAAGACGTAATCAGCCCCATCAAAAGCTGCCATATATACTTGAGGGCTAGGGCAAGCTGAGCTCGCTGCATGCTTAGAGGCTTCCATCACCTTCATCATCTGGTCAATGTTTAAATCTTGATTATCAATAAAGACTTGATCCTCCACTTGAATCGTTAGCGGAATCGATTCAAAAGTAGTGTCCGTTGCAAGATTGTCCAAGCGACGGTAGTCACATCCTGAATCTGCGATAATTTTCCATTTTACCATCTTGTTCTCCGAAAATATCTCCCTAACAAGCCTGACGGCAGTTTTTGTTTGACATTTAAATTTATCTTTTTTAAAATTATAGCATGTACAGAGCAGAGAAGAAAGGCTCGTCCATCGGACGTCACAAAGGAAAACAGATGGCTACTCGCAAATTGTCCCAAAATTCCTTACGGAATCTAGAAAAAACCAATCAAGAAATTAATCAGCTGACCAAGGAAGCTATTGAGACAGCTCTGCTCTTTCTCTTACAAACCAAAGAGCTGGGGAAAATTACCATTTCTGAGTTGGCAGCAAAGGCCGGAGTATCCCGCAATGCCTTCTACCGCAACTACAAATCGAAGGAGGAAATCCTCGAAACGATCTATGAAAAAGCAAGCCAGCAAGTGAAAGAAACCTGGCATCACCTCTATGATCGATTGGCAGACAGCAAAACGATCGAAAATGTCAGCCACTGGGTAAAGGAAAAAACGAAAAAACAAGGTTGACAAACGCGTCTTCCTTGTTTTTGTTTGTGTGATGTTCGCCTCGAATGATGCCTTTATTTCGTAGAGTCCAAATTTTCGGCAATTTTATTAATCTTGCGGAGGCGATGGTTGACACCGCTTTTGGTGATGGGATTGGTCAGGGCATCTGCTAATTGCTGGATAGAATAATCTGGATGTTGAATACGGAGCTGGGCGACTTCTTGTAAATCGGCTGGAAGCTGGTCCAGCCCAATCGTTTCCATGATGTTTGAAATATTATTGATGGTCTTCATGCTGGCTGTGACGGTGCGGGCAATATTGGCCGCTTCCGCATTGGTTGCCCGATTGAGGTCGTTACGGGTTTCCCGCAGGATTTTGACATTCTCAAATTCAGTTTTGGACTCTTCTGCTCCGATGACCAAAAGAAAATCCATGATATCCTCGGCCCGCTGCAGGTAAGTCACAGCCCCCTTGTGCCGCTCAATGACCTTGGCATCTAGGAGAAATTTCTGCAAAAGTTGGGCTAAATCGTACGCATGGTCGGCGTAGACGGAGGCAATTTCCAACTGGTACTTGCCTTTTTCGGGGTCCTTGACAGACCCACTCGCCAGAAAGGCGCCTCGTAAATAATCCTGACTCCAAGCATCATTCTCCAAAATAGCAGGAGCAATCCCCGTGGCTAGACCGAAAAAATTGTCCGCTAGGTGCAGGTCGTCCAAAATCTCATTGACACCCTCTTCTAGAAAAACAGTATACACACGGTTTTTGCGTAGATTTGTCTTCTGATGATGGCGAATATCGGCCTTGATTCCGTAAAATTGGTGCAGCATCTCGTAAATATGACGAGCGATTTTAGCATTTTCAGTCGTGATGGCCAGAGTTAAGCCTGAGCTAGCCAGACCCAAACTACCTGACAGCTTAATGATAGCAGCGAGTTCACTTTCCCCTGAAATCCCTTGCTGAAGGACTTCTTCTTTGACATGTATGGTAAAACTCATGAGCGCACCTGTATGATATTGAGCAATTCATCGACCACTAGCTGACCATCGTGAAAGGCCCCGCCATTTTCCAAACGAAGAAAATTAGAAGAAATGACCCGTTTAACCTGCTGGCTGAGGCCTTGAAAATCATGCTTGACCTGGACTAGGTATTCATCAAATTTATTGGTATTCATGTATTCCTGTGGGACAGGCTCAATATTGACTAGAACTGTATCAATAGTATCTTGACCTAGGTGCTGATTGAGGACACGCACATGATCCACATCACTGAAATGCTCTGTCTCACCGCGCTGCGTCATGATATTGCAGACATAGGTCACTTCTGCTTGCGTTTCTCGGAGGGCTTGGCCAATTTCTGCAATCATCAAATTTGGTAAAATCGAGGTAAAGAGAGAACCCGGTCCCAAGACAATCATGTCACTATTCATAATAGCGTCGACTACTTTGCGACTCGCCTTTGGCTCATCCTGATTGTAAGAATTGGTCACAAAAACGTGGTCAATCATTTCCTTATAGTTTGCAATTTTGCTCTCTCCGACGACTTCATGGCCGTCAGCAAAAACAGCGTGAAGGGTCAAGGGAGTTTCGCTTGATGGATAGATTTTTCCAGTCGTATGGAAAAATTTGGTCAAGAGCTGCATGGCATGATAGGTCGAACCCTGCATTTCAGAAATACCAGCAATGAGGAGGTTCCCAAGCGGATGCCCCGCTAAAGCCCCGTCCGTCTCTGCAAATCGATACTGAAGAATTTGCTCATAGAGCTTTGGCATGTCAGACATGGCAAGGAGAACATTGCGCAAATCGCCCGGCGGGGTAACTTGAAGGGCCTCTCGAATCTCGCCTGAGGAGCCACCATCGTCTGCCGTCGTCACAATCGCTGTAATGTCCACCTCTTTATCACGTAAGGACTTAAGGATGACTGGAATACCTGTTCCGCCACCGATAACGGTAATTTTCGGTTTTCTCATGAACGATTTACCGTTTCCTTTCGTCGATCCTTGTCGCGGTGACTGAGATTGACTGGCCAATCTTTGGACAAATCCTCTGCCAAGCGTTTCGCAAAGGCGACACTGCGGTGCTGACCACCAGTACAGCCTACCGCAATAGTGAGAACAGACTTCCCTTCCTTGCGATAACCTGGCAAGATTGGTGAAATTAAATCATATAAATGCACATAAAATTCCTCTGACTCCTGATGCTGCATGACATAGTCATAAACCGCCTTGTCCTCACCTGTCAAATTCCGCAATTCAGCTTGATAATAAGGATTTGGCAAAAAGCGCACATCAAAGACCAAGTCAGCATCCAAAGGTATCCCGTACTTAAAACCAAAGGACATGACCTCCACCCGAAAGGCCGGCTGATTCTCCGTGCTGGCGAACTGTTCACTAATGGCTTTACGCAGCGCACGCGGCGTCAACTCCGTCGTATCAATCACGTTTTGACTCATATTTTTCAGAGGGGCTAGGAGCTCACGCTCCAAATGAATCCCATCTAAGACCCGACCTGTAGCCGCAAGCGGATGAGAACGGCGGGTCTCCTTGTAGCGAGCCACCAGCTCATTATCCGTCGCATCCAAAAAGAGAATCTTCAGTTCAATCGTATTATCTGCTTCAACTTCGTCTAGAATTTCTCGTACTTCGGAGAAAAAAGCACGGCTGCGCATATCCACCACAATCGCTAGCTTATTCTGATCCTGACTGGAGTGAATCAGCTCAATCAATTTTGGCAAGAGGGCAGGTGGCATATTGTCCATGGTAAAATAGCCCAAATCTTCAAAAGACTGGATGGCAACAGTTTTCCCCGCACCAGACATCCCTGTCACGATGACAATTTTAATTTTCTCAGACATGGTCATTCCTTTCTTTTTCACTGTTTTCTTTTCGTAAAGCTCGCACTTCATCCTGTAAGTTGGTGAGCTGTTGGCCCAAGGACAGAATTATTTCTGCCTGTAATTTTTGGATAATCAATAAATCAGACTGATCTTGCTGGACCAGATGGTCAATCTTCTCATGCAGTAATCGAATCTCTTCCTCAGATGCTTTGTTCACTAGATAATCATTCTTGGCCTGCAGGCGATCATAGTCTGAAGCACGATTTTGACTCATCATAATCAAAGGAGCCTGTATAGCTGCAATGGTTGACAATGCCAAATTCAAAAGAATAAGGGATAGGCATCAAAGGTCAATCCAAACGGCTTGATGACATTCCACAACATCCAAAGCACCATAAATAGGATAAAGGAAATGATAAAGGTCCATGAACCGCCAAAGCGTGCCACCCCGTCAGCCACCTTTTGCCCGAAGGTAATTTTTTGATCCAGCTGCTCCTGTACATCTAAACGGGAAAATTCCCGATCCTTGGTCACATCAAAAACCGAAGCTCGCACCAGATCGTTTTCCTGATTCGCTTTTGCAATGACCTCTTTTAGATAAGTCTGTCGATAAGGGAGTAAGCTTACATTGCTAATAAAATCATTTGCTTGCAGTTCGGGATGCTCACTTAAAATAATTTTTTGCAGTCGACGATCCAAATTTGCCAGATACAATCCTTGCGACGGACTATAAAGCTCTTTGGTCAAGCAATCTACCATCATTTTTTCTGTCATCCAACTCCCCCTTTCATCCCTACTATTATAGCATAAAAAACGACAAGCTAAGCCAGTCGTTCTATTCTATACGATTTCTGCGATGACTTCGATTTCCACCTTGACATCACGCGGCAAGCGGGCCACTTCTACCGCTGAACGAGCTGGAAAATCAGCTTTGAAGGCGGTCGCGTAAACTTCATTGAATGGGACAAAGTCATTCATATCAGAAAGGAAGCAAGTTGTTTTTACTACATGATCAAAATCAGTCCCAGCTTCTTGCAGGATTGCTGCGATATTCTTTAAAACTTGCTCTGTTTGCTCTTGAATAGTTTGACCAACAATTTCACCCGTTTCTGGCGACAATGGAACTTGACCCGAAGCAAAGAGCAGGTTGCCAACGATTTTTCCTTGTACGTATGGACCAATAGCTGCTGGCGCTTTGTCTGTGTGGATAGTTTTTGCCATGATAAACTCCTTTTTGTTTTGAATCACCCTATTATAGCAAAATTGTCAGAAAATTAAAATCATTCAACATAAAAAAAAGGGAGTGTGACAAAAATCGGTGATTTCGTCGTCACTCTCGAATTTCAAGGTGACGACCTGAAACGGTCTATCCCCAGACCGTTTCACTCACACCCCCGCATCTTGACTAGGACTGTAACAGCTTATTTCCAACCATTGCGAACTCTCAAGATGATGGTAACTAAAAAAAGTTTGAGACACTTTTGTCCCAAACTCGCAATATTTTACGGTTTCATGCGGTGGAGCATCCGTGGGAATGGGATAGCTTCGCGGATATGCTTGGTCCCTGCGACAAAGGTCACCATACGCTCAATACCGATCCCAAAACCACCGTGTGGAACGGAACCGTATTTGCGCAAGTCTAGATAGAAATCGTACTCAGACGGGTCCATCTCAAGCTCTTCCATCTTGGCGAGGAGGGCATCGTAATTCTCCTCACGCATCGAGCCGCCGATGATTTCCCCGTAGCCTTCTGGCGCCAAGAGGTCGGCACAGAGCACGCGCTCAGGGTTGCCAGGGACTGGCTTCATGTAGAAGGCCTTGAAGCTAGCTGGGTAGTTAACGACGAAAGTCGGCACGCCGAAGTAGTTGGAAATCCAAGTTTCATGCGGTGAGCCAAAATCGTCTCCGTGTTCCAAGTGCTCGTAATCAGTGTCTGCATCGTTTTCATGGGCTTGGAGGAGGTCGATAGCCTCATCATAAGGCACTCGTTTGAAAGGCTGCTCGATATAAGATTTGAGAAGCTCTGTATCGCGTTCCAAGATTTCCAAAGCTTGCGGTGCACGATCCAACACGCCCTGAATCAAGGCCTTGACGTAGGCTTCTTGCAAGTCGAGGGATTCCTCATGAGTCAGGAAAGAATACTCGGCATCCATCATCCAGAACTCGGTCAAGTGGCGGCGGGTTTTAGATTTTTCCGCGCGGAAAACAGGACCGAAGTCAAAGACACGACCAAGTGCCATGGCACCTGCTTCTAGATAAAGTTGACCAGACTGGCTGAGGTAAGCTGGCTGACCGAAATAATCGGTTTCAAAGAGCTCGGTTGAATCTTCAGCGGCATTACCAGACAAGATTGGGCTGTCAAACTTGATAAAGCCATTTTGATCGAAGAATTCGTACGTTGCATAAATGATAGCGTTGCGGACCTGCTGGATAGCCATCTGACGACGGGAACGTAGCCAGAGGTGACGATTGTCCATGAGGAAATCCGTTCCGTGCTCTTTTGGCGTAATTGGATAATCTTTTGATTCACCAATGATCTCGATATCTGTCACATCCAACTCATACCCAAATTTAGAGCGTTCGTCTTCCTTGACCACACCAGTCACATAGACAGAGGTTTCCTGGCTCAGGTGTTTGATGGTATCGAACTTGGCAGTCCCCTCTTCTTCACCAAATTTTTCAATAAAATTAGGCTTAAAGGCTACGGCTTGGAAAAAGGCAGTCCCATCACGCAACTGCAAGAAGGCGATTTTCCCTTTTCCTGATTTGTTGGTAACCCAGGCACCGATAGTGATTTCCTCACCAGCATATTTAGGAACATCGAAGATCGTAACTAATTTTCTAGACATAATTTCTCTTTTCTCAATAATTATAATAACACCTAAACGGCAAAAATAGAAAACTTTCGTTCCCTATTTTAGCATATTTCTAGCAATAGAGCGACTATGATTTTAATAAATCGCAAAGCTAGCTTTATTTCTTGTGATGATAAACAGCCTCTATGTTATTTCCATCTGGATCAATGATATAGGCAGCATAATATCCGAAATGGTATTGACTACGTTCGGCAGGAACTCCATTATCCTGACCTCCAGCTGCCAAAGCTGCTTGGTAGAAGGATTCGACTTCCTGAACATTTTGGGCACTAAAAGCGAAATGCATAGGCTCTTGATGACCAGGATTTAGCCAAAAGTCTCCACCTGGATCCATATTTCTTGGTTCTGCAAAACTAACTGCATACTCTGTGTCAAATTGGAGGTGGTAATTTAAAGGAGCTAAAGCTGCTTGGTAAAAAGCTTTAGAAACTTTTAAATCCTTTACTTTTATGCCAAAATGGTCAATCATTCTCTACTTCTCCATAAAGGCTTTCAAGCGCCGTACCGCTTCTTTCAGGGTATCCATATCAGCTGCATAGCTGAGGCGGACATTTTCAGGAGCACCAAATCCTGCACCTGTCACCAGAGCCACTCCCACTTCTTCCAAGATGGCTGTCGTAAATTCGGTCACGTCTGTGTAACCCTTCATCTCCATCGCCTTCTTCACATTTGGGAAGAGATAGAAGGCCCCTTGCGGCTTGATGACTTCAAAACCTGGCACTTCAGCAAGGAGGGGATAAATGGTGTTAAGCCGCTCTTCGAAGGCTACACGCATCTCTTCCACAGAATCTTGAGAGCCGGTCAAGGCTTCAATCGTTGCATACTGTGACACTGCCGTCAAATTTGATGTGGTTTGACTGACGATTTTGGCCATACCTGAGATGATTTCAGGATCACCGACCCCAAATCCAACCCGCCAACCGGTCATGGCATAGGTCTTTGAGACACCATTTACGACAATCGTTTGTTTGCGGAAGGCATCTGAAAGGCTTGAAATGGCTGTAAACTCATTGCCATTATAGACAAGACGACCGTAAATATCATCTGCTAAGATGATGATATCATGTGCCACTGCCCATTCACCGATAGCTTGCAATTCCTCTTTAGTATAAATCATACCTGTCGGATTGGATGGGGAATTGAAGAGTAGAACTTTGGTTTTGTCCGTACGGGCAGCTTCTAATTGCTCAACAGTTGCTTTGAAATCATTTGCTTCTGTTGTAGCAACCGTGACAGGGACACCATCAACCATTTTGACTTGGTCAACATAGGATACCCAGCATGGTGTCGGGATGATGACTTCATCACCAGGATTCAGCACCGTCGCAAAGAAAGAGTAGAGGATATATTTGGCACCCGTTGCAACGACGACTTCATTGCGATTGACTGAGTAGCCATAATAGTTTTCCATGTAGGTGCTGACGGCATCTTTGAGTTCTGGAAGTCCTGAAGCAACCGTGTAAAAACTAGCCTTCCCGTTTTTAATTGATTCAATAGCCGCATCTTGGATATTTTGAGGGGTGACAAAGTCTGGTTCCCCCAGAGTCAAACTAAGGATATCCCGTCCTTCAGCCTTCAGAGCTTTGGCACGCGCACTTGCTGCCAAGGTCACGCTTTCTTCCATTTCCAATACACGTTTTGATAATTTTGTCATATACCCTCCTTCTTGATGAGCTCACCACTTTCAAATCCTATCAGATAGTAAGCCGTCCCCGATTTCACTTCCCAAATAGGCTGGTCTGCTTCGTAGCCGAGCGTCACTTTATCAACAGTCGTCGCACCATTTTCCTGTGCGATACTTTCTGCCTCCTCTTGAGAAATTCCTTGATCCATCTGATAAACAAAGATATCAGATGAGTCTGTGGCAATCAAAACCAACACTTCCTGCCCATCGGTGTTTTCCCCGACGAGACTATAGTAACTAGCAGAACCATTATAAGTAGAAACGGACGAGACAGACTGGATATCCGCATAGTCCTTGGCTACCTGCTCTGCTTTTTCTTTCGCAGAAACAAAGGGCGACGTTGCTAGCTCAATAAAATACAGTCCCGAAAAAACAAGGACCGATATGAGGATAAAGCCGCCTAGCAAGAGTTGTTTGCCTAAGGTCAATCCCTTATTTTGTGTTCTTCTTCTTGATTGTACCATAATAAGCCTATTATACTACAAACTCCCCTATAATGCCATGTTTTCTAAAAGGAAATCTCAATCGCTTTGCTCGCAATTGGTCTGACTTGAATTTCTTACTAATTATTAGTAAAATAAGAATATGGAAAACATTAAACAAATTATGCAAGAAAATGAAGCTGCACTTCACGCCTTTCGTGTCTTTATGCGCGCATCAACCACAATCAATCGGCACGAGGGTCGGGTTATCAAGCAGCACCAACTGACCCTTAGTCAGTTTGCTGTCATGGAAGTTCTCTATAATAAAGGCAACATGCGGATTCAAGACTTGATTGAGAAATTGCAGGCAACTTCTGGTAATATAACGGTGATCATCCGCAACATGATTCGGGATGGCTATATTTTTAAGACATGTCACCCGAGTGATAAACGCGCTTTTCTCATCGGACTGACACCACTAGGCCGAGAGACTATCGAACGTGTCCTTCCTGAACACTATGCCAATATTGGCCAGATTTTCTCCGTCCTGACCGAAGAGGAACAAAATCAATTAGCCAACATGATGAAAAAATTTAAAAATTTGTGAGCTTTTGACTTTACAAATTTTTATTTTCTGCTATACTACTAATTAGTAATAATAAATTACAAAACATTTTGTCCAAAAGAAATCCGTCATACGATTTCAGAAGACTTAGAAATTCGGAGATGTTATGTCCATCATCAGCACCATTACATCATTTTTTAAAGGAAAAGAGGAAACTCAAATGAAAAACATTCTTTTTGTATCTGGCTCACTTCGTCAAGGTTCGTTCAATGCTCAAATGGCAGAAACTGCTGAAAAAGCACTTGAAGGTAAAGCAAACGTGTCATACCTTAACTGGAAAGACGTTCCAGTATTTTCACAAGACCTTGAAGGTGACATCCCTGCTGCTGTTCAAGCTGTTCGTGACGCTGTTCAAGCTGCTGACGCTATTTGGTTCTTCTCTCCAGTTTACAACGCAAATATCCCTGGTCCAGTGAAAAACTTGATCGACTGGTTGAGCCGTGCGATTGACCTTTCAGACCCATCAGGTGTATCCGCAATCAACGAAAAAGTGACAACTGTTACCATCACATCTGCTGCACACCAAGAAAAAGCTGCTGAGCAATACCGCGCACTGCTGCCATTTATCCGTACAAACTTTGTGGACGAATTGACACTTGCAAGCATCAACGGTTCTGCATGGGCAGATGGCAAATTTGTTGCTGATGAAGCAACTCTTGCACAATTGAACAAACAAATTGATGCTGTTCTTGCAGCTATCAACTAATCATACCTGATTATCAATCCTGCCATTTGGTAGGTTTTTTTGTTAGTTTGCTATCGTTTTAAGTTTCAAGATTTCTTATTTGACTTTATAACTATGTAGTGATAATATTGTTTTATAGATATCCATCATGCTTCACGAGCAAGGGATATTCATTCATAAAACTCAAAAGGAAATTCATATGAAAAACATTTTATTCGTAGTTGGATCACTTCGCCAAGGTTCATTCAATGGACAAATGGCTGCTCAAGCTGAAAAAGTTCTTGAGGGTAAAGCGAGTGTGTCTTACCTTGACTGGTCACAAGTGCCTGTCTTTAGCCAAGACGCTGAAGTACCAGCACCTGCTGCTGTACAAGCTGCACGCGATGCTGTCCTTGCAGCTGATGCCATCTGGTTCTTCTCGCCAGTCTACAACTTTGCCATTCCAGGTTCTGTGAAAAACTTGATCGACTGGTTGTCTCGTGCCCTTGATCTTTCAGACCCAACTGGTCCATCTGCTCTCCAAGACAAAGTAACAACCGTGTCTCTTCTTGCAAACGGTGGACACGAGCAAGCAGCAGATCAATATCGCGCTTTGCTTCCGTTTGTTCGTACTCAATTCGTTGACGAAATCGCAACTTCAAAAGTAAACCCAGAAGCATGGGCGACTGGTCAGGTAACCTTCGAAGAAGAAGTCCTCGCTAACATTGCAAAACAAGCTGACGCAGTACTTGCAGCTATCAACTAATCACGATTGTGATACCTACCTTCCCTCGCCTTCGGGCGAGTTTTTTGTTACTCTACTTCCTGCAGATTGTAAAAACTCGTCTCTTCCAAAACATAATTTTGAATTGGATAAGGATGGTCATTTACGTAGGTCACTAGATAGGTCAGGTCATAGCCTTCACCTACTGTAAATTCTATAACCTTATTCCCGTCAAGATCATAGATATTATTTTTTTCAAAGATATTTTCTATGATGAGATTATCTTCTAGCTCTAATCCTGCCGCAGATAAGTCTCCATCAGTTGCTTCTTTAATTGTTAGATAAAGGTCACCGTCTATAACCTTATCTACTTCTCCAATAAAATGGACTGAGTACTGAGAACCTGACGTCAGCTGTGACTCTTCTTTCTTTACCCAAAAGCAAGATACTGTCAGTACTATAATGAAAAAAATAATCGCTGGAACTATATATTTTTTCACGATGTTAACCCCTTTCCAAGCGCTTATACATTCTGCTTTCTTTTTGCTCTATTATAATTGGTCTCGAGGTTGAGTGCAAGTCCAGCTTATTCTCATCTAGTCTTGACATAGATATTAAATTTTCTGATTATTCTTGAAAAATCAGGTGATTTATGAGAAAATAAAACACATAAAAGAGGGAGATGACATCATGCGAGATGATATTGAAATAAATGACCGAGCGGCAGCTCTATCTGACCAGCTTGTGGAGACCTTTGAATCCATTTTTGACCCAGAAATTGAACTAGATATGTACAATTTGGGGCTTATTTATAAAATTGACCTGAATGAGTCGGGCCACATGCACCTACTGATGACCTTTACGGACACAAATTGTGGGTGTGCGGATACCATGCCTGCTGAAATTATTGAAAAATTAACGAAACTGGATGGCATTGAGTCTGCCGATGTGGAAGTGACCTATAATCCAGTATGGAAAATGACGCGGATTTCCAGATACGGTCGCATCGCTCTGGGCATCAGTCCACGAGGTGGAAGATAAGAAATAGCTAGAACTGCTCTCAACATGGGCAGTTTTTTTGAGCCCTAAATCACATTTTTCATTTTTTGACAACCAGTCAATGAATAATTTCGCTGGAAATTATTAGTAAGCTTGCATCCGTTTTCCATTTTTGTTATACTAGCTTCAGGAGGAATTTTTATGAAAAAGAAGCTAATTCATTTAATTGGGGTCGGCTTGTCGATCGTTGCCTTAGCTGGCTGTTCAGGTAATACTAGTCAAAGTACGACTGAGTCCACATCCACCACCACGACGAGCCAATCTTCTACTGAGGTGACCTATACCACCTATCAGGCAAATTCTGAGCGCTTCTCCGTCGAGCTACCTGAAGGAATGACAACTCCCTTGGCAGCTAAAGTTGATAATGTTTTGGGGTTTTCCTATGATGCCTTAGAGTTGCAATTTGATTATCCCTTTTATGGCGTCTATCTCTACCGCGATACAAAGGCCGATTTGACCTATACGATTGACCAATATGTCGATTTTGTCCTAGACAGCTCCACTTTAGAAGAAATGAATTCTGCTACTCCAGAAGAAGCCACCATTGCTGGTAAAAAAGGCTATCGCGTAGAAGAAGAGGTAAGAATTGATTCCGTTCAATACAATTATTCTATCTTTGTCTACGAAGATGGAGACTTTTTCAAGCAAGTATTGGTCCAAAAAGCGCTAGATAGCGATGAAGGCCCAGATAATGCTACACTGGAAGAAAAAGTTGTCTCTAGCTGGAAGGACGTCAGCGTGACACCAAGTTTTGACCTCAGTCAGTCTGTCACCTTCCCCAATACTAGCTTGACCATGAAAATCCCAGCAGATTGGACTCAAGATACTTCAATTACTGAAAATCCCTATTACCAAAATAAGTATAACAACTTCCGTGTTGGTATCGGTGCCCAAGTTATCGAGGAAGGTTACACAGTTGATTTGGCCGATTATGCCAACCAACTCGCTACAGAATTTTCTAGCGAAGCGACGACAGAACCTGTTACAATCGGTGCAAACAGCGGATACTTAGTCCATTTTATCGAAACAGATGAAGAAGGCCTGGTAAAAATTGCTTATAATCACTATATTCTAATGGTGGGCAACACTGTCACAACGACCCAATTCATCTGCTACCCAAGCGATGAAGCTACCCTCAAACTAACTATGGAAGCCATGTTAGCGACGATACAATGATATACTGAACGCTTAAAAAGCTAGGAAAGTCCTAGCTTTTTAATGTTAATCTAAAACGATATGTGTACCACCATTGCCTGCAAGAAATTCTGAGATATTTTCAAGTGAAGTAATAACAGCTTTACGCCCTGGCTGTGATTTCACAAAACCAATAGCTGCTTCAATTTTGGGAAGCATTGATCCTGCAGCAAATTGTCCTTCCTCAATATATTTTTTCAATTCTGGAACTGTAACTAATTCTAACTTTTTCTGTTCTGGTTTATTGAAGTTGATATATACATTATCCACCCCTGTCAAGATAATAAAGAGATCTGCTTCAACTAATTCTGCCAGGGTCTGACTAGCAAAATCTTTATCAATAACAGCCTCTACACCAGATAACTTACCAGTTTCAGCATCCTTAACAACAGGAATGCCACCACCTCCAGCACTAATAACTACGGCTCCGTCATCAACCAGATTTTTTATGACGTTAGCTTCTTTGATGCCAATGGGTTTCGGTGAGGCAACTACTTTCCGCCAACCACGGCCAGCATCTTCCTTGAATTGAGCACCAGTTTCTTTTGATTCTTTTTGCGCTTCTTCTTGTGTCAAGAAAGGACCGATTGGCTTTGTAGGATTTTTA
>CAUTON010000016.1:0-18370 GCA_963539895.1 uncultured Streptococcus sp.
TTATATCATCATCGTATAATTTAATTTGACAATTTTTTGCAAAAAACATAATATATACCTCTCTTAATTAATTACTTATGCAATTAATTATACCGCAGATTGCCACTATTGATGTAGGTCTCGACTCGCTGGCAACCAAGCGATAATAAATCAGCTGTTAGCTGACGCATGACCACCTTGTGCTTGCCACCCACATTGATGCCACGAAGGAATAAAACGTAGTTCATATTTACCTTTCTAAAGGTGGAATGTCAGAAAAGAAATCCGAAATCATATCTCGATGTCGTTGACTTAGATTCAACTCTGCAATCTCATCTTGACTGAAAAATCCAAGTTCCAGTGTTTCCTCATTGCTAAAATCTGTCAAATCTCCAACTTCCTCGGCTTCAACTACGTAAATCGTTGTGATGTTTTGTAGTTGATCACCATTGGGATACGAGTCCTCGTACATAGTGTATATATTCTGGAGAGCGACTGGTCTAACGTGAAGACCTGTTTCTTCTAGAAATTCACGCTTACAAGCCTGCACAGCCGACTCTCCAAGCTCAATCGCACCACCAGGAAGATTCCAAGTCTTTTTATCGGCTCGCTTTTGCAATAAAATTTTGCCATCCTGACAAAGAATGCCCCCCGCAAAGTTAATCATAATCTTATCATGACCAACCTTACTTCTGATATAAGAAATATAGTCCATTTACTCTCCTTTTAGCTCCGCAAATTTCGCTTTCATAGTCGGGTTGTTACGGGTTAATTTTTTGACAGACACGTCATCCAGTTTGTTGTTGGCTAGGCGCAGTTGGTTTTCACTGGTCGTCAGGAATCGTTTCACTTCTTCCATCCGCTTGATGGACTTATCAATTTCGTCAATGGCTTTTTTGAAATTGGTGCTAGCTGACGTGTAATTCTTAGCAAAAGCTGTTTTAAAGATTTCTAAATCTTCCTCAAAATGAGTAATGTCAATATTTTGCTCACGAACAAGAGCCAGTTCTTGCTTGTACTTGAGTGAGTTGAGAGCTGCATTACGCAAAAGACCAATCAACTGAATAAAGAATTGCGGTCTGATCACGTACATCTTTTCATACTCGTGACTCACGTCGACGATACCGGTATTGTAATAGTCATTGTCTGCTTCCAGCATGGTGACAAGCACCGCGTACTCACACTTTTTCTCTCTTCTGTCCTTGTCTAATTCTTTGAAGAAATCAGCATTTTTATGCTTGGTCTTGGTCGTATCCGCTTCGTTTTTCATTTCAAACATGATGGAAATGAATTCGACACCGTCTTGAGCTTCGCGAAAGATAAAATCACCTTTTGAGCCTGAGCCAGATACCTCGTTGTCCTTGCCAAAGGTAGCGTTTGGAAAAGCATAGCTGCGCACCTTGTTAAATTCCGTTTCGGCATAGATTTCCAGACTTTCACCGATAGCTTTAGTCGATTGCTGGGCTTTAAAGTTCTTATAAAATTCCACCTGTTCATTGGCTGCTTTGAGCTGAACTTCGTAGTCGCTGCGGACCGAATTGATGGCCAATTCTGACTCTTTTTCCTGCAAGAGCAGTTGATTTTTGACTTGATCTCGTTCTTTTTCGAGGTTGGTCAGGCTGCGTTGCAATTCATTTTCGTGTTCTAAGCGCAATTTGTCTAACTGACTTTGGAGGGCCTGCAATTCCTTATCTTTCTGACTCAACTGCTCTGCCATGGACTGCTGGGTATCTTTGACCACTAGCTCTTTTTGCGTTTCAAATTGGGCGATTTGAGCCTTTAATTCCTGGATTTCAACATCTTTTTTGCTGAGCACAGCTTGTTGCTGGTTTTGAGTCTTGGCCTCTACCAGTGCCAGTTCCTGGGTCAGTCGAGCACGGATTTCCGTCTCAAACTCCGCCGTGCGGACCTGGGCAAGTAGTTCACTGTACTCAGTCTCATTGACCTGAAAACTCGTCCCACAATGGGGGCATTTAATTTGATTCATAGTGTTTCTCCTAATTTTCCTTATTATACCATATTCCATTCTTTGTGATATACTAGACATGATGATGTTTGGGAGGTAACTTATGATTAAACTTTTGGCCCTTGATATGGATGGGACTCTTCTCAATGATAAGAAGGAATTGACGCAGCCGCAGATTGATGCTATTCATCAGGCGGTAAATGCTGGTGTCAAGCTTGTCCTCTGTACAGGGCGCATTTTGCAAGGGGTCAAACCCTATTTTGAGCAATTGGGACTGGATGCTGAAAACGAGTATGTCATCGTCAACAATGGCTGCTCGACCCATCAGACAAGCAACTGGGATCTGGTCGATTGGGAAGAATTATCGACGGATGACCTGACTTATCTTCTGCCTTTTAAGGAAGAAACTGGATGCCAGCTGACCGTTTTTGACGAGGACCACTACTATGTGGTAGATGAAGAAGCGAATGAATTTGTCCGCTCGGATACAGATATCGTCTTTATCGAGCCGACAACTATCTCGTCTGACGAGGTTATTTCTGGGAAACGCCATCTTTTTCAAGCAATGTTTGTCGGTTCAAAAGAGGCGACGGATGATTTTCAAAACCGATTTGAAGCAGAACTAGGTCAGCGATTCAACGTTGTCCGCTCTCAGTCTATTATGTTTGAAATTTTACCACAAGGTATCAGCAAGGCAACTGCTCTAGCGCAGCTAGCAGAAAAACTGGAAATCTTACCAGACGAGATTATGGCAATCGGCGATGCCAACAACGATATCGAAATGTTGGAATTCGCTGGCCTGCCTATCGCCATGGGAAATGCTAGCGACTATGTCAAGTCTTTTGCCAAGGATGTGACAGCAAGCAACAACGAAGACGGTGTTGCAGCAGCAATCAAAAAATGGATTTTATAAAATTAAAGGAGAACACATGAAATACCCTACACTTCTGGACCGCTTTCTGGTCTATGTCAAAGAAAACACGCGCTCAGATGAGAACTCAACAACAACGCCAAGCACACAAAATCAGGTTGAATTTGCGCAAAATATCCTACTGCCTGAAATGGAAAGAATTGGACTTCAAAATGTTCACTATCTGCCAAACGGCTATGCAATTGGGACCCTGCCAGCTAATGACTCAAGTTTGACTCGAAAAATCGGCTTTATCGCCCATATGGACACAGCTGACTTCAATGCCGAAGGGGTCAATCCGCAAATCATCGAGAACTACGATGGTGCTGTCATCCCTCTTGGGACATCTGGTTTCGAGCTCAACCCTAAAGACTTCCCACAGCTTGGGAACTATGTCGGTCAAACCCTGATTACCACTGATGGGACCACTTTGCTGGGATCAGATGACAAGTCTGGTATCGCTGAAATCATGACCGCTATCGAGTACCTAGTTGCCTATCCAGAGATCAAACACTGTGAAATCCGTGTCGGCTTTGGCCCTGATGAGGAAATCGGAGTTGGTGCTGATAAGTTTGACGTGGAAGATTTTGACGTGGACTTTGCCTACACGATTGATGGCGGCCCGCTTGGCGAACTCCAGTACGAGACCTTTAGCGCAGCTGGAGCGAAGATTGATTTCCTCGGTCGTAATGTGCACCCAGGTTCTGCCAAAGACCAGATGATTAATGCCTTCCAGATGGCTGTTGATTATCACAACGCCCTGCCTGAAACTGATCGCCCTGAAAAAACTGATGGCGCACAAGGCTTTTTCCATCTCATGGATATTTCAGGAAGCGTCGACCAAGCTTCTGCTACTTATATCGTCCGTGATTTTGAAGAGGAAGACTTCCAAGCTCGCAAGCAACTGATGTTGGATATTGCTGATAAGATGAATGCAGCCTATGATACACCGCGCGTCATTGTTCACCTCCACGACCAGTATTACAACATGAAAAAAGTAATTGAAAAAGATATGACACCGATTAACATTGCAAAATCTGTCATGGAAAACTTGGATATCAAGCCTATCATTGAACCAATTCGTGGTGGTACCGACGGCTCTAAAATTTCCTTTATGGGTATCCCAACCCCAAATATCTTTGCTGGTGGGGAAAATATGCACGGCCGCTTCGAATTTGTCAGCCTCCAAACCATGGAAAAAGCAGTTGACGTCATCCTAGGCATTGTGGCAAGTAAAGATTAAGAAAAAGCGTTCGGCTGAACGCTTTTTAATGTGCAAACAATACAATCAATCCTGTCATAATGGCAAGACTTGCTAAGATGCAGAGAGAATTAAGGTTAGCAGCTTCTGCTTTGTCACTGCCCAACTTTAGGGCGTAGACTGGTGCGACGATGGAGATGGGCGACATCAAACAGATGACCAACATCTGGCGCATGATGAGCGGGACTGGTAGGAAGATATAGAGGGCGATAGCAATCAGCGCATTTACTCCCAAACGAATTGTTAGTAGTTTACATAATCTTGTCAATTCTCCCTTTTGCAGGCGAAAATCCATCATCATGCCTAACATGAGCATGGCTAAAAAAGGATTGGCATCTGCTGCTATCTGGATGAGCGAAATCACTGGACTTGGAAAACTGAGTCCAAGGGCCGTGAGGAAAAAACTCAGCATATAGATAGCAAAAGGAATAGACGAAAAGAGATTTTTTAAGATAAAGCCGATATCCACTTTTCCTTTATGCACAACTGCTGAGGCAGCCAGCGTGTAGTTACCTCCCAGCACCATGAGGGCATTCCCCGTATCAAAAAGAAGCGCGGTTGCTAGATAGCTGGTCGGGAAAAAGGCTTGGATAAAGGGCAGAGTAAAGGTACCAATATTATAACCAGAAATCTGAACCAGCCCAGCACCACGATTGACACGCGAAGCCTTTCGCGCCTCGAACACACCAATGGCATCCATGACTATATTCATCAAAAAGCCTAAAAGTAAGGGAAGCCACATGGTGGCCGAAAAGCTCAAGGTTGAGGCTGAAGCCAAAATGGCCGCAGGGAGCGTGATATTCATCACTACCTTGGAAAAAACAGCCGCATTCTCTTTCGTCACCGTCCCCCGTAGTCTCAAAAAATAGCCTAGTCCAATACAGATAATAAAACTCAAGGCACGAATTAAAATATCACTCATTTCATCTCCTCCATACCCTTCATTATATCAAAAAAGAGGACTTCCGCCCTCAATTTTTTAAAATAGCATCGAAACCAAAGTCAGGATCGCCAGACCACCCTGCTTGAGAATAATGGCCTTGTCGCTGGTCATGCCACCATAGATAGCCACCAGAATGATATAGGCCATGAGGAGGGCTAACCAGGTTACAGACGACACAATGTAGACAGCTACCAGTACCAAGACCGCAATCAATAGATTATAGACACCCTGATTTTTAAAGAGAGTCTGCACATTTTTGTTAGACAACTCATTGTCTGTCATCTTAAAAACGCGACTGGTTGCAGCAGAGGTCGTTGCCAATGTTTCCAAGTAAAAGATATAGATAAACTCTAGAGCTACTAAGGTTCCTAAAATAGTTGTAAAAATTGTCATGTTCTTCTCCTTTTCAAAGACAGTTTTTTATCACAAACTTCCCTTCATCACAACTTTTCTGAATTTCTTTTGAAAATCTAGTTCAATTTTGGTATAATTTTCCTATTTTAAAAAGAGAAGATACGGATGAACAATCAACAAACTGCCAATCTCAAATTAGCTGAACGCGGAGCGATTATCTCCATCTCAGCTTACATCGTTCTGTCCATTTTTAAATTGGCTGCGGGAAATTATTTCAACTCGCAATCATTGACCGCGGATGCCTACAATAATATCTCAGATATCATCGGAAATGTGGCGGTGCTCATTGGCCTTCGTATGGCCCAAAAACCAGCAGATACCGACCATAAATTTGGCCACTGGAAGATGGAAGATCTAGCCAGCATCATCACCTCTTTTATCATGTTTGTGGTAGGCTTCAAAGTCTTGAGTGAAACCGTTCAAAAACTTTTTTCACGAGAAACGGTCGAAATTGATATGATGGGGGCTGTGGTTGGACTAATATCTGCGGCTGTTATGATGGTCGTTTATTTTTACAACAAGCGCTTGGCACGCAAGGTCCACTCAAAAGCGCTAGACGCGGCAGCCAAGGACAATCTTTCAGACGCTGTGACCTCCATCGGGACTTCCGTGGCTGTCATTGCTGCTGCCTTCAATTTCCCCATCGTTGATAAAATTGCAGCCATTATCATTACCTTTTTCATCCTTAAAACTGCCTACGAGATTTTCATGGAGAGTTTTTTCACCCTGTCGGATGGCTTTGATGAGGAACTCCTCCATACCTACGAAGCAGATATCCTCAAGTTGCCAAAAATCGTTTCCGTCAAATCACAGCGCGGGCGCACCTACGGGGCAAATATCTATCTGGATATCGTGCTGGAGATGAATCCAGATCTTTCTGTCTACGAAAGTCATGAGATTACCGAACAGGTTGAAAGTTTACTCAAACTCAAGTACGGCGTCTTTGATGTGGACATCCACGTCGAACCATCCGAAATCCCTCACGATGAAATGTATGAGCACGTCTTTGACAAACTTTACCGCTTCGAAGCCCAAATTCAAGCACATGAGATTGGCTATGAAGATCTTCTAGAAGATTCCTATCTTCTCATTGATGACAGAGGTCAATATTTAAATAAGGAACAGACTCTGGCAACACACCAAGAACAGTCTACCTATCTCAAAAACTACCAGATGACCTCCATTAGTCAAAAATCAAAATTGGTCACCTTCGAGATTGGTGACTGCGTCCACACCTCCCTCTGGCGCCGTCATGAAATCTGGCAGGTCGTCTTTCATCAGATTTCTAAAAAACAGTAAAAAGAGCTTGCAATGCAAACTCTTTTTCATTATGCTGCTTCTACCACATCAACGATTTCATCAATGAGTTCTTGATCAGTCAATCCAGTCACTTCTTTGACCACTTCTTCCAGTGGTTTTTCAGCTAAAAGAGCTTGGAGTTGGACTGATTGTTCATCTGTTTCATCCCTGTAGGCAAAGACATAGCCAACGGTTTGGAGTAAGTAAGTGTAAGATAAACCACGCTCTTTCAATTCTCGAATTGGGCGGATAAAGCGCTCATCAAAACCTAATTTACGGATTGGGGTCCGCGCCACACGAGTCACTTCGTCCACGATAAATGGATTTCCAAAGCGACTGATGATGACTTTATGATAGTCTTCCAATGCTTTTTCTTCAAAATTCCATTTAGCAACTAAAAGGCTGCGAATTTCAGCTAAAACAGCTTCTACATTGTTTTTAACAGTTACATTTTGCAGGGCTTCAAGAATGGTAGCAGCACCGTAGTAGGCACCTGTATAAGCTGATGTTGCATGACCTGAGTTGACAGAGAAGAGTTTACGCTCGATGAATGGCTCTAAGTTGGTTTCATAGTGAACCTTATCCAGTTTGAGCGCTGGATTTTTCATGCGAGAGGTCTCTACCACCCACTCGTTAAAGGGTTCAACGACGACAAAGAGTGGATCTTCATGACTTTGCGCTGGCACGATACGATCGACAGCTGCATTTGGGAATCCGACAAATTCCTCTGCGTAAGCAAGGCCGTCTTCTGATAAGTGTTTCTTGACTTCCTCATAGAGAAAAGCTGAGCCACCAATCATATTTTCACAAGCTAGGACATCAATAGTCTGCGTATTACCCGCAGCTTTCCGTGCTTCAATCCCTTGAGCAATCAGACCTGCGATAAAAGGCAAGATATTTGGGCCAATGGCCGTTGTGATAATATCCGCTTCCGCAATGGCTGCCACCACCTCTTCAGGATTTTTGCCGTTGTTAATCCCACGGACGCCCGACACTGCGATATGACGTTGGCCGTCTTCTGCAATCTCGATTTCATAGCTACCACGCTCATTCAAGGCATCAATGATTTTCTCATTAACATCGACAAAGGCAATCTCAAAGCCATTTTCAAATAAAATTTCGCCGATAAAGCCACGGCCGATATTCCCAGCACCAAAGTGAACTGCTTTTTTCATGTTATTCTTCCCTTCTAGCCTTAAGCTACGCTATTGAGCAAGGCAATCACTTCATCTTCTGTCTGCGCGTCTGCCAATTTGACCACATTGTCCACATCTGCACAGAAGATAGAGATTTTTTGGATGATTTCCAAGTGTTCATCACCTAGACTAGCGATTCCAAAGAGGACAGTTGCCACATTTGGATTTTCTTCCGTGCCAAAATTGACACCAGCTGGCACCTGCACGATAGTGATACCAGATGACAAAACTTCTTTTTTAGCTGCGTCAGTACCATGCGGGATGGCGATAAAGTTGCCCATGTAGACGGACAATTCATTATTACGGTCAATCATAGCTTCCACATAAGCTTCGTTGACATGGCCCGCTTCGACCAATTGACGACCGCAGAAACGAATTGCCTCTTCTTTGCTGTCGAAGCTTTGATTTAATTTAATCAGTTCTTTTTGAAATTCCATGTTAGTTCTCCAATTTTTTAATTTTGTCGCTGAAAATCGTATTGAGCAGCTGGTAGACAATTTCTTGATTCCCAGTGCGGTAGATTTCCGTATAGAGGGTGTTTTCAATAATGGATTGGCTGATAGCCGTTAAAAGCTCACGCATCGCATCGTCTTCATCAATTTTTGTCAGCATGACAAGGATGCGCCTAACTTCTTCTTCCTGATGATTCATTGCCAAAGCGGAGACCGGCTGAGCCAATTCTACGATGGCAAATTGACTTTTCTCAACTTGACTCGATTGGGTGTGAATCAGGGCTAAGTTTGTATTTGGAATGGCTAAGGGACTAACCTCGAACCTTGATAAAATCTTATCAGCCAAATAGTTGTTATTTCCAATGTCATCTAATGAGTCAATAATCCCTCGAACAGCCGCTTCAAAAGTTGAGGCATTATCAAGGAATAAGAGTTGAAAGTGTGTTAAAAGATGGCTGGAAGCTTTTAGATAAGTCTGTAGGTCGACAACCTTTTCTTTGGGGATTTCTTCCCGAATTGCGACTCTTCGATTCTCTTGGATTCCTTGTAAAGTTTCCTGCAATTCCAACATTTCTTTCGTATCTGGAAAGGTTGAAATCAATTCAAAAGTTTGGTTCGGAATCGGCCTAGTTGTCAGGACATAATCATATTGCTGCAACTGCAAGAATGGCAGACTAGTCGTTGATTTTACATCAATCAGTTCCACAAAGGGCGCAATATTTTTTATCCGAGAAATCAAGACAGAGGTCGTTAAGGGCCGCTCATCCGTCAAGAGTAAAATCCGTATCGGATAGATGTCAGGACTACGACGTAGGCTAGAAGCAAAGTGCAGCGTAATCAATTCATATTCATATTCATTTTGAATATAGGTTGGAAAAATATCTTTGACCAAGAGGCTCACGACGCTATGCAAAAAATCATCTCGTTGCGCAGCTAAATAGGCAACATTGGTCGCAGACTGCTCTGGGAAAAGAATTGGCACGGCCAAACTCAGCCGCAAATGGTTAAAGAGCAGAGTAAAGAGCAAAGGGTCCTTGATAAATTCAATTTTAGTGTAGCGCGTGACACTGTCAATCAACTGTGATACGTTGTAAAAAAATTCGCTATCAAACCGCTCTCTGAACAGTGGAACTTCTTGCCTTTTGATGATAACCTCGTCCAGCACAGCCGCAAAACTAATAATTTCCTGTAAATTATAAAATTGCTTGCTTTCCTGCGCCAACTCAGTAAAAACTTTTTGCGAAAAATCTAAAGCTGACTTTGAAATATTCACTTGAATTGTTGAGGCCGCGCTATTGTCCGACAGGGCTAGTAAAATGATCAAAAATTCCTTTAATTTTGGATCAATATCTCCCAACAAAGGTAAAAACTTCTCAAAAATATGACGAGCTTGTTGAACATTTTGCACCTTCAGGGCTGGATAATCTGCATAGCTATCCGACCAAAAATCAGCAATGGCAATCAAATTTGTCAATAAAATAGCAAATATTCTTCTCTTTTGGTTAGTATCTCCCAGCAGTTGGTAGCCTCTTTTGCGCTCTAGACTCAGGTTAAACTCAGCAAAGCGCGCTTCAATCAGAGCAATGTCTTGAATCACCGTCACATTGGATACAAGAAATTCTTCTTGTAAATCCTCATTCGTTAGCGGTTCTTGGCTGGTTAGCAACAGGTAAGACAGCCGCTGCAGGCGCTGGTTTGGTGAATAGGATTCACTAGCTTCAAAATTATCCAAACGGCTCAAATCGCCTTGTAGGAAAAATTTTCGATTGATGCGATGAATCTGGATATCTTCAGATTTCAAGCTTTCCGTCAAATCGGTCAAAATCCGATATACAGTCCGCCTTGAAACCTGCAAAATATCTTCCATATCTTTCAATGAAAGCTTTCCCATATCTAGGAAAGCTTTCAAGAGAGTTTCTTCACGTTTGGTTAATAGCATACTTTTATTATACTACAATTATAAATTATTTTTGTACACTAGCAACGATTTTATCGTATTCCGGTGTTGTAACAAGACTATCAACGACCAGCACGCGTGCATTCGGTGCCGCTGCTCGTACATTTTCTTGCTCAGCTGCAGTTGTGACTACTAATGTACCTTGTGCATTGTGTTCGGCTAATTTTTCATAAGGGACTGTGGCAACTGGAATCGTCACTCCTTTGTTTTTGAAAATGGCACGTAAGGTTTCTTTCCCCATAGTCGCAGAACCCTGTGCTTTTCCGTAAGCAAAGACAACTTCTTCTAGACCAGTCAGTTCAACTTCAGCAGTAGCCTGTACTGAAGCCGCTTCAGTTTTTGGGGAGTTGTTACCTGCCAGCTGTCCGACAATTTCATCATATTTTGGACTGGTCAAGAAATTATCTACTGACACATGAATTGCGCGTGGTGTGCGTTGTTTTGCACGTGGTGTCAATTCTTCTTGCGTTACAATCAGTGTTAAGTCAGTATCTTCCAAATTTGAGATAGCTTTGTTTGTCACTGGGATATCAAGACCAGCTTTTTTCACCTTGTCACGAAGGAGAGAAGCCCCCATAGCTGATGAGCCCATACCTGCATCACAAGCGAAGATGATTTGTTTAACAGAGTCTGTAGAAATATTTTCTGAAACAGGAGCGGCTTGGCCTTTAGATTGCGCTTTGGCTGCTTTAGTAGCTGCTTGTGCTGCTTCAAGGTCTTCACCTTCTGATTTATCAGCTTTGAGAATGATAGTTGCGACCAAGAAGGATACGACTGCTCCAGCCAAGACACCTGCAAGGACTGTCAAGTGTGGCATAAGACCTTTTGGCGCCATACCCATGATAGCGATGATAGAGCCTGGTGACGCAGGTGCTGTCAATCCAGCATCGAAGAGTTGGAAAGTGAATGTCCCTGCCATACCACCAGCGATAGCTGCCAAGAACATAAGAGGTTTCATCATGACATATGGGAAGTAAATTTCATGAATACCACCAAAGAAATGGATAATCATAGCCCCCCATGAAGAAGATTTGGCTGTCCCTTTGCCAAAGAATGCATAGGCAAGCAGGATACCAAGACCTGGACCTGGGTTCGCTTCCAAGAGGAAAAGAACAGATTTACCAGCAGTAGCAACTTGCTCAGTCCCAAGCGGTGTAAAGATACCGTGGTTGAGAGCATTGTTGAGGAAGAGGACTTTAGCAGGTTCAATGATAATATTTGCCAAAGGCAAAAGGTGCACATCAACGATAGCTTGAACACCGACACCAACCCAACTAGTCAATGTAGCAACAACTGGACCAATGAAATAAAAGGCGATGACCATCAAGGCAAGACCAATCAAGCCCAGCGAGAAGTTATTGACCAACATTTCAAATCCAGCGCGGATTTTGGGTTGGACAGCTTGGTCAAATTTTTTCAAAATCCAAGCAGACAACGGTCCCATAATCATAGCTCCGATGAACATGGTAATATCAGAACCAGCAATGGCACCCATGGTTGCAATCGCACCGATAACTCCACCACGTTGAGCATAGACATTGTAACCACCTGTGTATCCAATCAAAAGTGGCAAGACATAGGTCAGAGTAGGCCCCACAATACCATCATTCAACGCTGCATTTGGCAGATAACCTGAAGCGATAAAGAGTGAGGCGGCCACACCCCAGGCGATAAAGGCACCAATATTTGGCATGACCATGTTGGACAAGGCTGTGCCAAGTTTTTGTACCCGAACTTTCAAAGAAGATCCATTTTCCATTTTTCTTCTCCTCCTAATGTTTTATTAACCTAATTATATAACGCTTTCATTATTCTTAAAACTAAAACTTTGTCACAAAAAGTGTGACACAAAAGAAATGAAATAAAAATTGCTAATCCAGTAACTTTGATTTTTCCAGTTCACTAACCCACTGCGATATATCAACTGAAATGACAAAAAAGTCTGAGCATTTATTTCCCCAGACTTCCATTCTATTTAGTTTTTCACTTCGTCTGTAGCGACGTCTTCTCCAAACCATTTTTCAGAAATTTCTTGGAAAGTACCATCTTCGTACAGGGTGGTGAAGGCTTCGTTGATTTTTTCGACCAAGGTAGTATCCGATTTCCGAGCACCGACTGCGAAAGACTCACTTGCATATCCAGCATCAATGATGTTAAATTCATCTAAAATGCCTTCTTCTGTCAGATAGTAATTGGCATAGACGCGGTCAATCAAGAGCCCATCAATCCGATCATTCTGCAAATCAATCAGCGCTTCAGTGAAGGTTGAATATTGCACGGCATCACCATCCGCTACGATATCCTTCAAGATTTCAGGCTGATCTTCAAAGACAGAGTAGCCTGATGATCCAGCTTGCGCCCCCAAAATCTTATCGGTCATCCCAGTCACATCCGCAATGCCAGAATCTTTCTTGGTCACCAAGACTTGCTGATTGGTCATATAGGGGTCAGAAAACAGCACCTGCTCTCGACGCTCATCCGTTGCAGAATAACCATTCCAAATCAAATCAATATTCCCGTTATTGAGCTCAGTTTCCTTCAAGTCCCAGTCAATCGGCTGCCACTCAACAGTAATGCCATATTGCTCAAAAACGGCTGTCGCTAAATCAATGTCAAAACCAACATTTTCGCCATTTGTATCTTCATAGCCCATTGGAACAAAGGTATTATCAAATCCAATGGTAATGGAGCCTTCTGACTCATAGGTGTCCCAGTTGTCAGATTCGGCATCAGAGCCACCGCTACTACATGCCGCAAGAGCTAGTGCAGATACCAAGATCAACCCAGCTGTCAACAACTTTTTCAATTTCATTTTCTTCTCCTAATTAGTGTTTTGCTTCTACCTTAATAATATCATCAGCGATATTTTCTGCGAATTGTAGGTCGTGTGTAACCACAATCTGTGTAATCCCAGTCTGTTTATTGCTGAGAATCAATTGCTCCACTTCCTTGCGCAACTCTGGATCCAAAGCCGAAGTCGGCTCATCGTAGCCAACAATTTTCGGATCAATCATCATCGCACGTGCCAGAGCGACACGCTGCTTCTGACCACCAGAGAGTGAGTAAGGATAGGCATCCGCATGTCCACCAAGTCCTAATTGCTCAAGCAATTGTGCTGCCTTCTGCTCAGCCGCTTCACGGTCCATCTTCATGGACTGAATAGGCGAAAGGGTTAAATTTTCCATCACGGATAAATGGGGAAAGAGCTGAAAATCTTGGAACACAAAGCCTAGCAGATTTCTCTTTTCCAACTCTGCTAGCGGTACTTCTTCTCCATCAAGAATCAACTGCCCACTGTCAATCGTCTCTAGCCCAGCTAGCATCCGCAACAGTGTGGTTTTACCACCACCAGATTGACCAACAATAGCAATAATATGCCCTTCAGGAATCAGCAAATTAAAATCTTTAAAAATCTGTTTATCCCCAAAACGCTTGGAAATATTTTTTAATTCTAGCATGCTTCCTCCTATTTGTAATAGTCAAATTTCTTTTCAATCTGCTTAGAAGCCAGCGTCACAACCGCCACAATGACTAAATAGACAGCTGCCGCGACAAACATCGGAGCTAGACTGGCATCACGATTGGCTGCCGTTCGACTGACTTTGAGCAAATCGTTGATGCCCAAAGCGTAGACCAAGGAAGTATCTTTGACAAGCGTAATCACCTCATTAAAGACACTTGGCAGGACAATCTTGACGACTTGAGGCAAAATGATAAATCGAATCGTCTGCCACTGGCTGAGTTTCAGGACCTTGGCAGCCTCGTATTGCCCTGCTGGAATAGACTCGATCCCACCACGGAAAATTTCTGAAAAATAGGCCGCGTAATTCAGGGTAAAAGCAATAATAACTGCGGGCATTCGGCCGAAATTGATGCCGATACTTGGTAAAACATAATAGATGAAAATGAGCTGTAACAGCAAGGGCGTTCCCCGCATGATGAGGACATAAATATTCAACAGCCATCTCAAAGGCGGAAACTTAATCTGCATCAAAAAGGATACAAAGGCACCCAAAGGTAAGGACAGCAACAAACACAAGAAAAAGACTTGTAATGAAATGACCGCCCCCTCCAGCAGACCTGGTAGTACTTCTAAAATATAGTCCATAATCTCTCCTAAGATGTGATAATCTTAGTATAGCAAATTTTCTGAAATTTTAAAAGTTTTATACAATATTTTGATATTTATGCAGAATATTATTTTTTCAAAGCTAAGATCACATCTTCAAGCTGGGAAATTGCTTCGACCGGCAATGCTGTAGCTGGAAATGTCTGGTTAAAATTCAAAAGGAAATTGAGACGCAATTGCATCCGATCCCGTAGCAGTTTTTTGTAGGCATTGTCAAATTCATGTACAGGATAAGCTGGCAAATCTAAATATGAAAAATCCGGAACTGCCCCAAACTCTTTGAAATTGGCAGTCCCGTCTACTATCTGCTCGATGATGGACAGGGTCACTTCTTTCGGAATCGATTTATTCATGTAAAAACCAGTGTTAATCACATAACAATCTACCCCGCTCGTAAAGAGCGACTGGAACTTTCTGTAATCCTCAACCAGCGGATAGACACGAAACGGATTGGCATAGGGCTCAATGACCAAATTAGCGCGATTTTCTTTGGTGTTTTCGGCAGTCGACCGTTTTGTCATCAGCGTACAGCCCATGGTTGCTGCCATGATGGGGTTATCGACCTTGATGAGCGGTGGCAGCGAGTCATCCTTCATTATCCAGAAAATGGCGTTGATGCCTTCTTCTATCTTATCCACACGGTTTGGGGTAGCAAAACGAGATTTGACGGTCCGGCCGTTGCCGTTGCGGATGTCTTCAGTGACCAGTTTTTTGCGTCCATTTTCATCCAGCGTTACCCCACAATTTTGCACGGTGACAAAGAAATCTTGCTCTGGGTGTCCCAGTGGATAGTCATTTGTCTTGTCAAAGTAAGATGGTTCCAAAGCAATGGAAGAGCCATCTTTTTCCGAAATGATAAAGGCATCGTCGTGCAGCACTTTGATATCATATTTGTTATTATGCTTGGCATGGGTCAGCGTTGATTTACCCGAACCTGACAGACCAAAGAAAGAGGCTACATAGTCCGCATCTTCTTTCTTAAAAATCTTGAGCCCGCCATGACAGGAAACATAGCCATTACGCGCAGCAGTCCCCCAGACCAAGGTTAGGGTTGCCTTCTTTAATTCCCCAAAGTAATTCAGGCCCAAAATGACAGCACAATTATGCTCCACATCAAAATAGGCTAAGCCGTCTGGGTAGTCCGCATGTGTCCAAGTCGGATCAAAAAAGATAAAAATATCATTCTCATTGTAACGCTTGGAGTTACGTAGACGATCCTTGTACTCCTCATTGATCATTTGGAAATTCAGCAACCAAGAATAGAGGTTGGCAGACTCTGTCTCAGGAACCATGAGGTGGGCACAGACCATAAAATCTTCATCGAGCCCCACTACCGCATCTGATTTATAAAACGTTCGCTTCCGCGCCTGGAAAATAGCAGAGCGGATAATCGGCAAGAGTGCTTCATCTTCTTCAGAATTTTCCCCATAAATTCGTCTGGCCTTGGCCGTCCGCCCCACAATCGCCCCTGAATTGCTTAGCAGTACCCGTGCATAGGATGGCAAGCCCAGTTCTTGAGTATGAATGACTGGCATGTCAAGGACCACAGTATCCGAAGCGCTTGATGCGAGTTGATAAGCTTCATCCAAACTCTTAATCGCCTTTACATGATTTTCATAAAAAGCAGTTTCAATCATCGTTTTCAATGCTGAAAAATAAGTAGAACCATTGCGAATCTCTTCGTTTGTGAATTTTTGCCGTGTAACCATTCTCCAACTCCTTTTGATTTTTTGTCTTTATCATAACACAAAAAAACGCTTTCATAAAGTGTTTTCTGAATATTCTTGCAAAAACCTTCTGCTATCAAAAAAACTTGGAACAATCTGATGTGTTCCAAGTCTTCATTATTCTATTCAACAGTAACGGCTTTAGCCAAGTTACGAGGTTTATCCACATCGAGTCCACGTTGCAAAGAAGCAAAGTAAGCAATCAATTGAGTCGGGATGACCATAGAAATGCTTGAGAGGAATGGATGTACCTTGTTGACGATGATGTCGTCACCTTCTTTTTCAAGTCCTTCTTCTACTACAACCAGAACATTGGCACCGCGAGCTGCTACTTCCTGGATATTGCCACGAGTGTGAGCCGCTACGACTGGGTTAGCTGAGATCAGGCCGAGGACTGGTGTGCCATCTTCGATGAGAGAGATGGTTCCGTGCTTGAGCTCACCAGCGGCAAAACCTTCACATTGGATATAAGAAATTTCCTTGAGCTTGAGGGATGCCTCCATTGCTACGTAGTAGTCATTGCCACGGCCGATGTAAAAGGCGTTACGAGTCGTTGACAAAAGATTTTCTACTTTTTCCGCAATCATGTCTTTTTCAGATAAAGTCGCTTCAATAGCTTGTGCCACGATAGACAATTCATGTACCAAATCAAACTCGATAGCTTCTTTTTTGCCATTGGCTTCGCCGACTGCTTTTGACAAGAAGGCAAGGGCTGCAATCTGCGCCGTATAGGCCTTAGTAGAGGCTACCGCAATTTCTGGACCAGCATGGAGGAGCATGGTGTAGGTTGCTTCACGAGATAGAGTTGAACCAGGTACGTTTGTGATGGTCAAGCTTGGAATACCCATTTCATTGGCTTTGACCAAGACCTGACGGCTGTCAGCTGTTTCTCCAGATTGGCTGAGCAGGATAAACATCGGTTTTTGGCTGAGGAGCGGCATATTGTAGCCCCACTCTGATGCTACTCCAAGCTCAACAGGTGTATCTGTCAATTTCTCAATCATGGATTTAGAAGCAAATCCAGCATTGTAAGAAGTTCCGGCAGCCAGGATGTAGATGCGGTCTGCTTCTTGAACGGACTTGATGATGGCAGGATCTACAGTCAGCTTGCCAACTTCGTCAGCATAAGTTGAAATCAATTTACGCATAACAGTTGGTTGCTCATCGATTTCCTTGAGCATGTAGTAAGGGTAAGTCCCTTTACCAATGTCAGACAGGTCAAGCTCAGCGGTGTAAGTATCGCGCTCGATAGCATTTCCTTCATAATCAGAAACCGTGATGCTATCTTTCGTCAAAACAACCAGTTCTTTGTCGTGAATTTCCATGAATTCAGACGTTTCACGAATCATGGCCATAGCGTCAGAACAGACCATGTTGTAGCCATCGCCCACACCGATGAGGAGTGGTGATTTATTTTTAGCCACATAGATGGTGTCTGGATTTTCAGAATCAACCAAGGCGAAAGCGTAGGAACCTTCGATGATATGAAGGGCTTTTTTGAAGGCATCAAGGACTGATAGACCGTCTTCGACAAATTGGCCAATCAAGTGCACAGCAATTTCCGTATCTGTTTGTCCCTTGAAGTCGTGACCTGCCAAGTATTCTTCTTTGATTTGCAGGTAATTTTCAATCACACCGTTGTGAACCAAGACAAAACGGCCAGTCGCAGACGTATGGGGGTGCGCATTGTTCTCAGAAGCAGGACCATGCGTTGCCCAGCGTGTATGACCGATACCAGTTGACCCAGCGACATCGATGCCCAGCTTGGCACGCAAATCAGCAATGCGACCAACAGACTTAATCAAGCGGCCATTATTGGCTCCATTAACCACATAAATCCCTGCTGAGTCATATCCACGATACTCCAGCTTTTCCAAACCTTGCATCAAGATATCTGTTGCGTTTTTGTTTCCAACAACACCGACAATTCCACACATAGTTTATCACCTTACAACTTTCGCTGTATTCTTTCATTTTTTAAAATTGGTATAGTCACATTTTAATGTGAAAAACCTGATAAAAACAGTATATAGTAAGACTTCTGTTCTGTCAACAATAAAATTGGTATAGTCTTATTTGATATGTAGTGTTACAATTGATGTGAGACTTTTAGAAGTCAAAAAGAAGATTCCTTGAT
>CAUTON010000017.1:0-18305 GCA_963539895.1 uncultured Streptococcus sp.
CTCAATTGACTGGATATAAGCTTCCCACATCTTCTGCTGTGGCTTGGCAAAGGGATAGTTTGGAAAATCTGAGACGGCTACCCAGCGCAACTGACTGCCTGTCGCTGTAATCAATTCATTGTCCGCTGTCTGTCCTTCGACTAGCTCCACCTGCCACTTTCGGTGGCTAAAAACGTGTTGAATGGGGGTAATTTCTGTGTCCAACCAGTCGACTGACAGACCGTATTTCTCAGTAAAGTTTTCTTCTGTCGCGTAGTCAGCTTGCTCTTCAGCCACTTCAAAGAGAGTGCCCTGCTTATCCTTTGTCTCCATCAGCGGAAAGGTCCAAAAACCAGATAAGAGACCCGATACTTCCTTTTTCTCTAGGAGAAATTCATTCTGACTGTTGCGGATGATGTGACCGCGGTAGAAAACTGGGGTCGGCTTTTTCTTGGGGGCCTTGATGGGGTATTTATCCATGGTACCATGCAGATAGGCTGCGCTGAACTCCTTGACGGGGCTATCTTCGGGGTGCGGATTGACAGGTGATTCAATATCTGAGCCCAGGTCCATCAGCGCCTGATTGAAATCACCTGGCCTGTCTGGATCAATCAAGACCTCCATCATGGCTTGAAAGATTTTCCGATGGGCAGGTACACCGATATCGTAGTCCACTTCAAAGAGTCTGGCCAACACGCGCATGACATTGCCATCAACAGCAGGCTCAGGCAGACCAAAGGCGATGCTGGCAATAGCACCAGCCGTATAGGGCCCGATACCCGTCAGAGACAGGATTTGCTCATGCTGATTTGGAAAGACACCCTCATACTTCTCTTCAATCTGCTGGGCTGCCTTTTGCAGATTGCGCACGCGCGAATAATAACCCAAACCTTCCCAGAGCTTCAAGAGGACTTCTTCTGGCGCAGCTGCCAAATCTTTGATAGTCGGTAAGTGATGTAAAAAGCGTTCGTAGTAAGGGATAACCGTATCCACTCGCGTCTGCTGGAGCATAATCTCCGAAATCCAGATGGCATAAGGGTCGTTGGTCCTGCGCCAAGGAAGATCCCGTTTATTCTCATCATACCAGTCCAGAAGCGCTCGTCGAAAGGCCACAATCTTCTCTTCTTCCCACATAACAATGCCGTATTCATTCAAATCTAACATGAGACTAGTATAGCATATGTTAGCCGCTGAAAGAGTCAAAAAAACCTGCTGCATAGCAACAGGTTAGGTATCGAGCAGTCCCTGACTCGCTTGCATTTGATAGTAAAGGCCTTTTGCTGCCATGAGAGACTGGTGGGTACCTTGTTCGATGATTTTTCCATCATTCATGACCAATATCAGGTCAGCTGACTGAATAGTAGACAATCTATGAGCGATGATAAAGCTGGTCCTGCCTTGCATGAGTTTCTGGAAGGCTTCTTGAATCAAGATTTCTGTCCGCGTATCAATGGAGGAAGTCGCTTCATCCAAAATCAGCATCTTAGGCAATTTGACAAAGACACGAGCGATGGCAAGAAGTTGCCGTTGCCCTTGGGAGAGGGACTCGCCTGCATCATCCAGATAGGTGTCATAGCCCTGCGGCAGCTGACGGATAAAGAAGTCGGCATTGGCAGCCTGCGCTGCTTCAATGACCAATTCCCGAGTGGCATTGGGATAGCCGTAGGCGATATTATCATGAATAGTTGCCGTTTTTATCCAAGTTTCCTGCAAGACCATGCCAATCATCTTGCGAAGCGATTCACGACTATAGTCTGTAATAGGCTTGCCATCCAGCAAAATCTGTCCACGATCGACCTCATAAAAGCGCATGAGCAGGTTGATAAGGGTAGATTTGCCAGCACCTGTCGGGCCTACGATGGCGACCTTTGATCCGCTAGGGATATTGATTGTCAAATCCTCAATCAGGGGGTTATCCGCCGTGTAAGAGAAGGCTACCCCATCAAAACTGACTTGTCCTTTAATCTCTTCAGCGTCAAAATCAGCTAGATTTGCCTCAACTATTGATTCTTCATCCAAAATCGCAAAGAGTCGGTCGGCGCAAGCCAGGGCACTCTGGAGCTCAGAGAGGACAGATGAAATATCGTTGAAAGGCTTGGTGTACTGGCTGGCATAGCTGAGAAATGTGGTCAAGGAGCCGACTGTAAATTGTCCCGTCATAATCCGCAAGGCCCCAATCCAAGCAAGCAGCGCATAAATCAAGGCATTGATAAAGCGGGTTGAGGGATTGATGGTCGAGGATGCAAAGATGGCGGACTGAGAGTACTGGGCATAGGCCTGATTGGTCTCTTCAAACTGCTGCACAAACTGCTCTTGTGCAGAAAAGGTCTGGATGAGACTGAGCTGGCCCATGCTTTCTTCTAGGAGGGCTGATTGCTGACCACGAGCCTGCGTCTGGTGGCGGTAGAGCTGATAAGATTTTTGGACAATATAGCGGGCGACAAAGAGCGACAAAGGTGTCAGCACCACTACGACCAGCATCATCCAGATATCGAGACTAGCCATCATAAAAATCGTCGCTAGAATGGTCAACACGCCAACTAAAAACTGATTAAAAATCATGATGAGACCGTTGGTCAGCTGCTCAGCATCTGAGGAAATCCGCGATGTCAAATCACCAATACTCATCCTATCCAACACCTTTAATGGTAGACTATGAATTTTCTCGAAGACCTCTTGCCGTAGTTCTCTAATCAACTTGTAAATAATGCGATTAGCCAGAAGCGGTGTCAGCCACTGAATAACGGTATTGACCACAATCAGCGTCACCATCTCAAGGAGGAGATAGAGCAGTTTCTGGTTGATATTCGCCTGCACGACCAAGTCCACAGCACGCCCCACCAAGATGGGCAAGTAAACTGTCAATAGCACTTGGACAAGGGTCAAAAGGATGAGAAGAGACAGGACTAGCTTGTCGCGCATCATCAGCTGCCAAAGTCTGGAAAAGCTCTGCGATGAGGTTTGTCGTTTTTTCATGCTTTAGCCTCCTCTCCATGTTGAGATTGGTTGATTTGGCGGTAAACGGCCGAGCTTTCGAGCAAGTCTTCGTGGCGTCCGAGGGCTACTTGACAACCTTTTTCAAGGACTAGTATCTGATCTGCTGCTTGCAAACTATTGGTCCGCTGGGAAATCAAGACGAGGGTCTTCTCAGGATAGTCAGACTGAATAGCAGCCAGTAAGCGGTGCTCTGTCAGATGGTCTAGAGCAGATGTCGCATCATCCAAGACCAAAATTGGTCCTTTTCTAAGAAGTGCGCGTGCAATGGTCAGCCGTTGCCGCTGGCCTCCTGAGAAATTACGCCCCCCTGCTTCAACCACTGCATCAAGTCCGCCTTTTTCTATGACAAAATCCGTTGCCTGAGCAGCTGACAAGGCCTGCCACAGCTCTTCATCACTGTAGCCAGCAGATGCCAAATTCAGATTAGACCGAATGGTCCCTCTAAAAAGCTGGGCAGTCTGTGGCACCAGCCCAATGCTATCCCGCCAGTCACGAAGACTTGCTGGACTCATACCGTCTTGGTAGAGCATGACCTGCCCCTTAGTCGGCTGATAAAAGCGCAAGATGAGCTGAATTAAGGTAGATTTTCCTGATCCAGTCCCGCCGATGATACCCAGCATCTTGCCTTTCTGTACTGAAAAATCAATACCAGCAAGCGCTGGCTCAGCAGCACCTGGGTAGGCAAAACTGACTTGCTCAAAGTTCACTAAAAGCGACTGATCAGCTACTTTTTCTTGCTCTACTTTTTCATCCAAATTTTCAGATGGCAAATTAAAAATGACCTTAACTCGCTTAGCACTGATAAAGGTTTGGTTGAGCGTAGAGACGACCAGCACCATCTTGATTAGTTCTGCTAGGATTTGAGACAGATAGTTAATCAGGGCGACCAACATCCCTTGCTCAAGCACACCACCTGCAATCGCCAGATTCCCCTGCCAAATCAGCACTACCAAGGTCGTATTGACGACTAAAAAAGTGGCTGGGGATAGAAAGGCAGACCAGCGTCCCGCTCGTACTTGTAGATTGTGATAATCTTGATTAATCGTTGTAAATTCAGTGATTTCCCGCTCTTTTTGACCAAAAGCTCGAATAGGCCGAAGTCCTAGGACATTTTCTCTGACATGTGCAACCATCTTGTCCAAAAGACCGCGCAAATCTTGATAGTAGCGATTGGTTACCCAGGAAACGAGGACGACTACAACTAAGAGCGCCACAATCATGACCAGAAAATCAAGCGATAGGCTAGGGCTGATGTAAAAAGCCATGAGAAAGGCCCCAAAGACCACAATCGGTGCCCGCAGAAAGAGACGCAAAAAGGAGTTTATACCTGTCTGAATTTGCAGGGTATCCGCAGAAAGGCGGTTTAAAAGACTGGCAGACGAATAATCATGTCGCGCTTCAGCAGGCAGGGAAAGAATCTTCTGATATAAGTCGGCCGTCAGTTCTTTGGCCACACCAACTGCTGCTTTGGCAGAAAAATATTGAGCCGTCAGAGCAACGACCACTCCCACCAAGGCAAAAAAAGCCAACAATAAAATCATAGCAACCAAGTTTCCTTGGTTGCTAGATGGAATAATAGTGTCAACGATTCTTGCGATGACAAGCGGAACTAAGAGCTCAAAACAAGCTTCCAAGAGCTTAAAGAGCGGACCTAAGATGGATTCTTTGATATAGTTCCTAAAATAAGGATAGACAGCTTTCATTATTGAATCGCATCCACTGCTTGAGCTGCTGTGATGATACCTAGTTTGTAGACATCTTCAGATGAACAGCCACGAGACAAATCGTTAACTGGTTTGTTGAGACCTTGAAGGACTGGCCCAACTGCATCAAAGCCGCCGAGACGTTCTGCAATCTTGTAGGCGATGTTTCCTGCTTCGATAGCTGGGAAGATAAAGACATTGGCTTGACCAGCAACCTTGCTTCCTGGTGCTTTTAATTTAGCAGTACCTGGGACCAAGGCAGCATCCATTTGTAACTCACCGTCAATGAGAAGGTCTGGGCGTAATTCTTGGGCAATGCGAGTTGCTTCTACCACTTTATCAACACGTGGGCCTGAACCAGAACCCTTAGTTGAGTAGGAAAGCATGGCGATTTTTGGATCGAGACCAAATGTTTTAGCTGTTTCAGCTGAGTTGATGGCGATATCAGCCAGGGCTTCTGCATCTGGTTCAATGTTGATCGCACAGTCACCAAAGATGTATTGTTTTTCATCTTTAATCATCAAGAAAACACCTGAAGTGCGTTTAACACCTGGTTTTGTTTTGATGATTTGAAGGGCTGGACGGACTGTGTCAGCTGTTGAGTGAGCTGCACCTGAAACCATCCCTTCTGCCGTGCCCATTTGGACTAACATAACCCCAAAGTAGTTCACATCGTGCAGAATCTCATCCACTTTTGTTTCATCGACTTTGCCTTTACGAAGAGCCAAGAATTCATTTTTCATCGCTTCAAAGTTGGCATAGTTATTCGGATCCAAGACAGTGATACCAGGATTGGAGAAACCGAATTCGATCAAGAGGTTGTGGACGGCTGCTGGGTCACCGATGATGATTGGCTCTACCAAACCTTCAAACTTGAGACGAGCTGCCGCACGAACGACACGTTCATCATCCCCTTCAGGAAAAACAATCCGCAATTTCTTGCCGACGATTTTACCTTTCAATTCTCCAAATAAACTACGAATTTCCATTGTGAACTCCTTTTGGTGTTAAATTTTTTATTACAGCCTCAAAATCAGCTGGTAATGAACTAGTTAGGTCAATCTCTTCTTGCGAAAATGGATTGAAAAATGTCAGCTGGTGACAGTGCAGCGCCTGACGCGCTATCCCATGCTCCATGCTCCCACCATACAAATCGTCCCCCAAAAGATGAAAACCTATATGAGAAAAGTGTACACGAATTTGGTGCGTTCGTCCAGTATGCAGGCGAATATCCACCAAATGAATATCGCCCCAGGACTGTACCAGCTTGTAAGATGTATGGGCGTACTTGCCGTCTTTGGCAACGCAGCGGGTGATAATCGAGTCGCTAGGTCTAGCAATGGGAGCGATGATATCTCCCTCGGATTCCAGCTTCCCATCACCCTTTACTAAGGCGAAATAGCGTTTCTGAATTTGCTTTGCCTGCAGCTGCTTATCCAGTCTAGCATGGGCATAGCCGTGCTTAGCAAAAAGCATGAGGCCACTGGTGTCCTTATCCAGTCGTGTCACGATATGGACTTGCTTATTTTCATAATTTTGTCGTAGGTAGTAGCCTTTGACAAAATTCGCCATGGTATTGGAATGAAGGATGCTAGGGATGGAGGCTACGCCATGAGGTTTTTCCACCACCAAGAAATGCTCATCCTCGTAGATGATTGTGATAGGATTGTCCATGGCAGCCAGTGAGCCCGTCACATCTTCTTCGCTGGGAATATCGATAGTGACCATGTCGCCAACGTCCAGCAGATAGATGGCATTTTGCCGTATGCCATTGACCAGAATATCGCCGCCAGCAAATTTAATTTTTGCCAGTAGTGACTTTGAAATATCGTGCTTTTTGAGGAAGGTCTTGACCTTGGTATGCTGGTCGGCTACAAACTCAAAACGCATTATTCCACCTCGCCGATAAAAGCATCTTTGACCCGATTCCAGAAGCTGGTGTGACTGGGTGTCGCGACAAAATTAATTTTACTCTGGTCAATCTGGTACTCCACCTGCTCAATATTGTCATAAACAAAAGTCCGATTGTCGATGGCAATCGAGTAGCGATCGTCATACATAGGATCAATGACAATCTTATCTTTCTTCGGTACGACAATGGAGGAACCTAGCGTCCGGTAAACGCGGTTGTTGAGACTAGCTACTTCTGCTATCTGCAAGGCTTCAATAGTCGGATGCAGGACGGCGCCTCCCAGAGATTTATTATAGGCAGTCGAGCCAGTCGGTGTTGACACGGCAATCCCGTCTCCACGAAATCGTTCAAAAGGGACATTGTTGATGATGACATCTGCCACCATGGTTTTGGACAGGCGCTTGATGGTCGCTTCATTCAGTGCACGCGCAGTAATCACTCGACCATTGAGCAGACGAATCTTAACCGATAAAATCGGGTAGGAAACCTTTGCTCCTGTATCCAGTTTAAGATTTTCCACCAAAGTATCGATCTCAAAATCGCGATAATCCGTGTAAAAACCAAGGTGCCCAGTATGCACACCGACAAAGCGTACCTTGTCCAGCATGTCCTCGTACTTGTGAAATGCTGACAGCAGCATCCCATCCCCGCCGATTGAAATGACAATATCGGGATTCTTCGGTGTCATGATAAAATTCGCTTCTTTCAGCTTATTCCAAAGCTGGTTTGAAATCTCTTGACTACGGGGATTTCTACTGCTCAGAAGAGCAATCCGTTTTCTATCTGTATTCTTCATCTGTGTCGTCACTATTTCCTACGCCATCATGCATTTTGCGATGGACGGGGTCAAATAGTGCCTGCGCCTCCTGTATGTCGTCGCGGATTTTCCGCATTTCCTCGTCAAGCTGATGAGCAATCTTGCTGGTGATTTCCAAGCGTTGCTTGATTCCTTCAGGATAATCCCCTTGGTATTTATAATTAAGTGAATGCTCAATCGTCGCCCAGAAATTCATTGCCAATGTCCGAATCTGGATTTCAGCCAAGACGGTCTTGCTCCCATTGATGGTATCGACTGGATATTCAATAATGGCATGATAGGACCGATAGCCAGATGGCTTCATATTGCGGATGTAATCTCGCTCAAAGACAATGGTCATATCCTTGCGCTTGCGCAGGACTTCTAACACTTCGTCCACGTCATCTACAAACTGAACCATGACCCGAAGGCCTGCAATATCCTGCATTTCCTCAGCCAAATTTTCCAAAGAAATATTACGACGAATCATTTTCTCTTGGATGGACTCCACATGCTTGACCCGTCCTGTGACAAATTCAATCGGGGAGTGTCGATTGGCCTTTCGGTATTGCTTGCGAATACCACGCAGCTTGATTTTCAACTCACCAACTGCTTGAATATAGGGATCTAAAAATTCTTCCCAATTGTAGTCCATATTGCTCCATTCTTGCTATATTCCGCATTTTTGGATAGAATAGCACAAAGACTATTATACCACATGAAAGGCTTTTCCTCTAGAAAAAATGACACATTTAGAAATCGAGTACAAGACGCTGCTCAGTCACTCTGAATACCACCACTTACTCTCGCTGTTTTCTGATGTCCAACCTGTCTCCCAGACAAATTACTATATTGACACACCAGATAAAAAGGTCAAGGAAGCTCGTTGTTCACTGCGTATCCGTACTCTCCCGAATCGTGCAGAGCTGACACTCAAAGTCCCACAAGCGGTCGGAAACCTTGAGTATAATCAAGATTTAACATCAGAGGAAGCCAACCAACTCATTCACCTCTTTCAATTGCCATCTGGCAAGATTAAAGACTACTTAATGGACAAACAGCTACCAATTGACCAACTGACCATCTGGGGACATTTAACGACCAAGCGCTACGAAAAAGAGACAGCACTCGGCCTTATGGCTCTGGATGCCAACAGCTATGTGGGGCAATCAGATTACGAATTAGAAGTCGAAGTGACGGATGCAAAATCGGGGAAAATTGCCTTTGAAAATTTTTTATCTGAGCAAGCTATCCAATTCAAATATGCCAGCAGCAAAGTCGCTCGTTTGGCCAAACAACTAAAAGCAGTCAAATAGGGCTGTTTTTTGATTTTTATCCTGCAAAAATTTCTCTTTTTTGGTAAAATGAGATGGATTGTGAGTTTTTATTTTGCAAGTAAATTTCTCACGAGTGGTAAATCGGCTAACTATCAGTCTTGCAACAGTTCAAAGGAGTTATTCTACTATGTCTAAACCTTACGGTGACAAACAAATCAAACTTTTTGCACTCAGCTCTAATCGTGATATTGCTGAAAAAATTTCAGCTGCTTCTGGGATTCCACTTGGAAAAGTTTCTTCTCGCCAATTTTCAGACGGTGAAATTCAAGTCAATATCGAAGAAAGCGTACGTGGTGTAGACGTCTACATTATCCAATCTACCAATTTCCCTGTCAATAACCACCTATGGGAGCTTTTAATCACGGTAGATGCCTGTATCCGTGCTAGTGCCAATTCTGTGACAGTTGTCATCCCTTATTTTGGCTATGCACGTCAGGATAGGACTGCTGCTCCACGCGAACCAATCACGGCTAAACTTGTAGCAAATATGCTGGTCAAAGCTGGCGTATCACGCGTCGTAACCCTTGATTTACATGCGGTGCAGGTTCAAGGTTTCTTTGATATCCCTGTTGATAATTTGATTACCATTCCACTGTTTGTCGAGCACTATCTCAACAAAGGGATTTCTGGAGAAGATGTCGTAGTTGTCAGCCCTAAAAATTCTGGTATCAAGCGTGCGCGTAGCCTAGCCGAATACCTCAATGCACCGATTGCCATCATCGACTATGCTCAAGATGACTCCGAACGCTCTGAAGGTTACATCATTGGTGAAGTGGCAGGCAAAACAGCAATTTTGATTGACGACATCATCAATACAGGTCGGACCTTCTCCGAAGGTGCCAAAATTGTCCAACGCGAAGGTGCAACTGATATTTATTCAGCGGCTAGTCATGGTCTATTTGCTGGTGATGCAACACAACTCCTGGATCAAGCGCCAATTCAAGAAATTTTGGTAACTGATTCTGTTTCTTGTGAACATGCCATTCCTCAAAATACCACTTATATCACTGCTAGCGATTTGATTGCTGAAGCTATCATCCGCATCCACGAGCGCAAGGCTGTCAGTCCACTATTCAACTACACCCTACCAACTAATAAATAAAAAAACATAGGAGAAAGCATTGATATATTTAGATAATGCTGCAACTACTGCACTCTCTCCAGCTAGTCTACAAACTCTCACAGACGTCTCTATTCAAATCTTCGGCAATCCCTCCAGTATTCACACATTTGGGCGAAAAGCAAATCAGATTCTGCGACAAGCACGACAAGATATCGCCAACCATTTAGCCACTAAAGCAGATCGTATTATCTTTACAGCTGGAGGATCCGAAGCTGACAATCTAGCTATCATCGGCTATGCATTGGCCCATCAAGATAGGGGAAAACACCTCATCACTACTGCTATCGAGCATCATGCGGTCCTTCATGCTATGGAGTACTTGGAAACACGCCACGGATTTGAAATCACCTATTTGCAACCACAAGACCTGCAAATCACTGCGCAGCAGGTGCAAGATGCACTGCGAGACGATACCATTTTGGTCAGCACCATGTTTGCCAATAATGAGACAGGGATGGTGCTTCCTATTTCTGAAATTGGTCAAGTATTGCAATCTCATCAAGCTGTATTTCATGTCGATGCCGTCCAAGCCGTCGGGAAAATCGAAATTCATCCAGAAGAATTAGGAATCAACTTTCTAGCTGCTTCTGCCCACAAATTTCATGGTCCGAAGGGAGTTGGTTTTCTCTACACAAACCAAGTTGCCTACGACTCGATTATCCATGGCGGAAAGCAGGAAAATCAGCACCGAGCGGGTACCGAAAACCTAGCCAGTATTGCCGCAATGGCAACCGCTTTGACTGAGCAAGAAGAACATCTGGCTGAGAACTTCCAGCATATTTCCCATCTGAAAAGTATACTCATTCAAAAGCTAGGCGAGGCTGGTGTAGATTTTTACCTCAATGAATCCGAAAATAATCTGCCTCACGTCCTTAATATTGGCTTTCCTGGGAAATTGAATGAGCAAACCCTGATGAAACTGGACTTGGCAGGTATTGCCGTTTCTAGCGGTTCGGCTTGTACAGCTGGCGTTGTCGAAAGCAGCCATGTACTCGAAGCCTTGTATGGCAAAGATTCCCACCGACTAACGGAATCCATCCGCATCAGCTTTTCAGAAATGAACACTGTAGCTGAAATTGACCAATTGGTCATCGCATTAACAAAAATATAGGAGAGATTATGGCGTTCACACCATCTGTAAATTTGAAAAATTGTCGCTACACTTATGCGATTAGCCCTGCTATCAAAAAATACACACTCCGCGATAGCACCTTTGAAACTACAAAAGTTGGCAACTATCAGCTCATCCGAATCTTAGAGGAAGTTCCAAATTCCAACCAAGGTTTTCTTCTGAAAATTGTCATCAACGACGCTCTCAATGCTTTTAAAATCAATATCACCGATCAAAGCGGCCTTCACCTTGTTGATATCTTTAAAGAAGGCAGCAATCCAGTTATTCAAGAAAAATTTTATTTCTTAATGGATAGCTTGGTGGACCGCGATATTTTCACAAAGGAAGAAAAATAATATGTTTGAATTAACTTACACCGATTCTTACCACCAAGTTCGTTCACAAACTTATGAAAATTTGAATGAAATAATGTTGGCATTTTCAGGCTGTTTGACTCTGCCTGACTATCTCAAAGTCACTTCTTTGAAGCGAGATGGAGTTGACCTGAACTATACTGATACCATTGGAAATCTCTACTTCTTCTTAGATAAACTCAATCAAGCAGAAAAAGAATCAGTCTGATTTTATGACAGACTGATTCTTTTTCTTTTGGTTAAAGTGTTGATTTTTTCACAAACTTTTACTACAATATTCTTTAAGAAGAATGAATGGAGAAAGATTGTGAAAACTCAAAAAGATGCAAATATCCCACGCGCCACGGCCAAACGCCTCTCACTGTATTACCGTATTTTCAAACGATTTCATGCTGAAAATATTGAAAAAGCTAGTTCTAAGGAAATTGCAGAAGCTATCGGTATTGATTCGGCTACTGTTCGTCGTGATTTTTCCTACTTCGGTGAGCTCGGTCGACGCGGATTTGGCTACGACGTGACAAAATTGATGAATTTTTTCGCCGATATCCTCAACGATAATTCCTTGACTAATGTAGCTCTTATTGGAGTTGGTAACATGGGCCGTGCCCTCCTACACTACCGTTTCCACGAACGCAATAAGATGAAGATTGTCATGGCCTTCGAAGCCGATCACAATCCAGCTGTTGGTACCATTGACGCCAACGTCCCTATCTATGCTATTTCTGACCTGCAAGAAAAATTAAAAGACGAAGAGGTCCACACAGCTATTTTAACAGTTCCAAGTGGTAAGGCACAGGAAGTTACTGATAACCTCGTGAAGGCTGGTGTAAAAGGAATCCTCAGTTTCTCTCCGGTCAATCTATCTGTGCCAAAGGACGTGGTTGTCCAATATGTAGATTTGACGAGTGAGCTACAGACCCTGCTCTACTTCATGCGTAAAGAAAATTAATCCATGCAAGCAAAACCACTCATCGCTATTAGCAGCAGCTTACAGAAAGATCTAGCTGACCCTGCTGCTCATACTCTCAATTACATCGTTCACAATTATGCACAAGCGATACAGGCAGCCGGTGGCCTTCCCGTTATCATCCCCCTTGTGGACTCAAAAGATGTTCCAGCCTACATCGCAACCATTGATAAATTAGTCTTAAGTGGCGGACAAAACGTGACTCCCAGTTACTATGGTCAAGAACAAACAATTGTCAGTGATGACTATCAAATTGAACGCGATATCTTCGAGCTCGCTCTGATTAAAGAAGCCATTCGCCAAAACAAACCAATCTTTGGCATTTGTCGCGGACTACAACTCTATAACGTGGCAATGGGTGGCACCCTGCACCAATTTGTAGACCATCATCTACAAGAGCAAGACGGCGCAACAACAAGTCATACGCTAACCTTCACCAAAAATAATGCCTTTTTTGACCTTTACGGTTCAAATGCAGCCATCAACTCTTTCCACCGTCAAGCCATTGATCAATTAGCTGACAGTCTGACTATCGTTGGTCAGGCTGACCATGACTACACCATTGAGGCAGTTCTTTCAAAAGAACCTGGTCGGTTCATCGGCGTTCAATGGCATCCTGAACTCTTGTATGGAGTCAAAAGCGGGGATACCGCCATTTTTGACTATTTTGTCAATCAATTCTAGATAATCTCAGCTTCCTCACGAAAGCTGTAATACGAATCAGCTGCCACGATTAAATGATCTAATAAGACAAGTCCTAGTGTTTCACAGGACTTTTTCAATTGTTCCGTAAAACGAATATCGTTTTTACTTGGATGAATAGATCCCGATGGATGATTATGGGCAATGATGATGGATGTCGCCATATTCTTAACGGCATGATAAAGAATTTCCCTCGGCTCGGCGATACTTCGATTGACGCTGCCAATGAAAATCGTTTTTTGGCGAATGATTTGATTTTGGGTATTAAGATAAAATGCGACCAGATGCTCCTGCTTCTCCTTGCCAATTTCAATCATGAGTTTCTTGCCAAGCTTTTCTGAGCTCAAAATTTGCTCTTCTAAGAGCATGTGCGACTGGTTGATGCGCTTACCTAGTTCCATCATGGCTTGCAATTCAATCGCCTTCACACGACCGATTCCTGGCAAATGTTGCAATTCCTCCAGCGACATATCACGCAGTGTTGATAAATTTTTAATCTCATCAACCAGCTTATGAGCCACCATGGAGACTGGCTCTTGTTTGGTCCCTGTTCGGATAAAAATGGCTAATAATTCCTGATTGCTCAGTTTGTCAGCGCCGTGCTCCACCAATCGCTCTCTCGGTAGTAAAGATTCTTCTTGAAAATGAATATGATACATAAAAACCTCCTCACTCTATCTATACGTAAAAAACCACAGCATAATCTGTGGCTTTTTGCATTATAATTGAATTTGATTGTAGGATTTTTCAAAGTAAGATAAGATTTTATCACTTGCTTCGTCGAAAGCAACAGTAGACTCTAGACTGCCCTTCACAATTGTTCGGCGTGTTGCGGCAGCATCCTCACAAGTCACTAGAGTAATCGAAGTCTCCCCTACTAAGTCATCAATCACATAACTGCTGTCGGGCGTGACCGATTCGACACCAGTAATCACGTAAACATAAATATTCTGCTTGTCGGTCAAGTAAATCTTCATCCCGCTTTCAGCCCGCTCAAGTGGTGAAAATAAGGTATCACTTGCTCCCGCCATTCCAAAGACATGGTGACTGGCCAGGGCATAATTACCTTCTCCCATCACTTGATTTTCCTTCATGGTACCCGCACCATACATAAGGGCAACATTTGACAAGCCTCTAAATACAGGTAAATTGATATCCAAATCAGGGATGGCAATGCCTCCAATTACTGGCAACTGTTGGGCCTCCCATTGAGCTTGTAGGACTGCCTCCGTCGAGATGGATTCAACACCATCAAAATCGAAAGTCGTATCCGCATCGGCATTTTTTGCTAAGTCTTCAGCAGAAAAATTGCCAATCTGGTAGCGATTCGAATTCCAAGCAATAATCATATTGCGGATAGAGGTGTTAAAAATTAGTAAGAGTGAGATAATCAGTAAGATAATCGATAGTATCGAACGGAAACTAAATTTCTTTTTCTTTTTGCGATTTTTTTGTGGATTTGTCATCTATTCTTCTTCCACTTCTTCTTTTTCGGCCTCAGCATCCACTAGAGCAAAGGTCACAATTTGCGCTCCTTCGTCCAGTCTCATCACCTTCACCCCCATTGTGGCACGGCCAGTTTGGGAGATGTTTGCGACATTGGTACGGATAATGACACCAGTATCGGTAATCACCATAATATCCTCATCGCCAGATACCGTTGTCAGACCAGCTAAGTGTCCGTTTTTATCGGTCACATTGGCTGTTTTCATTCCTTTACCGCCTCGGCCCTTGGTTGGATATTCACTAGCGGATGTGCGTTTACCATATCCATTTTCGGTCAAAATCAAGACTTCTTGGTCATCAGAAATGGTCGTTGCACCGATAATCTGATCTCCTTCACGCAGATTTGCGCCACGGACACCCGTTGCGGTACGGCCCATGTTGCGGACTTCTGATTCATTGAAACGAACCGAATAACCGTACTTAGTACCGAGAATGATATCCATCTGACCATCTGTCAGAAAGACATTGATGAGCTCGTCTTCATCACGAATGTTGAGCGCTTTGAGACCATTTTGACGAATATTGGCAAATTCAGAGACACTGGTCCTCTTTACCAAACCTTGCCGTGTGGTAAAGAAGAGATAGTGTTCTGCCTCGTGATCCTGCGTCAGATTGATGACCGTTTGAATCGTTTCGCCTTCGTCCAATTTCAAAAGGTTGACAATTGGCAAGCCCTTGGCACTGCGACCGTATTCTGGAATTTCATAGCCTTTGAGACGATAAACCCGACCTTTATTGGTAAAGAAGAGCAGGTGATCATGTGTGCTGGTAGAGAGCATTTCACGTACAAAATCATCATCCTTGACGCCTGTACCTTGGACACCTCGACCGCCACGTTTTTGAGCATGGAATTCATCCTGAGACAAGCGTTTGATGTAACCCTTGTTGGAAAGGGTAATCAACACGTCTTCTTCTTCAATCAAATCTTCATCTTCGATGGACAAGACTTCACCAACCATGAGCTCTGTCCGACGGGCATCTGCGTATTTCCGCTTGACTTCGCCCAGTTCTTCTTTAACGATCGCCACAACCCGTTCTGGTTTTGCCAAAATATCTGTCAAATCTGCAATAAGCGCCAACAGATCATCGTATTCAGACTGAATCTTGTCCCGTTCCAAACCTGTCAGACGGCGCAGGCGCATATCTAGAATGGCCTGACTTTGACGCTCTGATAAGTCAAATTTCCGCATCAATTCAGCTTGAGCGATAGCATCTGTCTCTGAATCACGAATCGTCCGAATGACTTCTTCGATATTATCCAGCGCAATCAGCAAGCCCGCCAATATGTGGGCACGATTTTCAGCTTTTTCCTTGTCAAACCGCGTCCGACGGACGATAACTTCCTTCTGATGCTCAATGTAGGCAGAAAGGATTTCCTTGATGGAGAGAATCTTTGGTACACCATTTTGGATGGCTAGCATGTTGAAGCTGTAATTGATTTGTAGAGAGGTCAGTTTGAACAGATTATTGAGGATGACATTGGCTGACGCATCCCGGCGCACTTCAATGACGAAGCGAACCCCTTCACGGTTGGATTCATCTCGGACAGCCGTAATCCCTTCTACCCGCTTCTCTTGCGCTAGGCGGACAATATGGTCATGAACTTTTGACTTATTGACCATATATGGGAATTCGGTCACGACAATCCGCTCACGGCCATTGCCAAATTCTTCAATTTCGGTACGAGAACGCAGGACAATAGAGCCCTTCCCATTTTCATAAGCACGATGAATACCAGATTTCCCCATAACAAGGGCACCTGTTGGAAAATCAGGTCCTGGCAGAACTTCCATGATATCACGGGTCGTTGCCTCAGGATTGTCAATTAAAAGATTTACCGCGTCAATTGTTTCACCCAAGTTGTGAGGTGGGATATTAGTCGCCATACCGACTGCAATCCCTGTTGTTCCGTTAACCAAAAGATTTGGAAAACGGGCTGGCAAGACCTCTGGCTCCCGCTCACTCGAATCATAGTTATCCGCAAAATCAACAGTGTTTTTATTGATATCTCGCAACATCTCGAGGGCAATTTTGGACATGCGCGCCTCGGTATAACGCTGAGCAGCAGCCCCATCACCATCCATCGAACCAAAGTTTCCATGACCATCCACTAGCATGTGGCGGTAACTCCACCACTGCGCCATACGGACCATAGCTTCATAAATGGCCGAGTCGCCGTGAGGATGGTACTTACCCATGACATCCCCTGTAATACGGGCAGATTTTTTATGAGGTTTATCAGGAGTAATCCCAAGTTCATTCATGCCATACAGAATCCGACGGTGCACGGGCTTCAATCCATCACGGACATCTGGCAAAGCGCGGGCAACAATGACACTCATCGCATAATCGATGAAAGAGGTCTTCATTTCACTCGTTAGATTTACATCTACTAAATTTTTATCTTGCATTAAAAATGCTCCATTTCCCTAGAGAATATCTAGTTTATTATACCATATTTTCACCTATTTTTCCTGAATTACAATGCAGGATGTAAACATTTTCAGTCAAGCATTATCAAGTGACAGTTCCTTATAAAAGTGCTAAAATTATAAGTGTTGGAAAACATATTTTTCAAAAAAATAAAGGAGAATCTATCAGATGACAAATACAAAACAACACAAAAAAGTAATTCTTGTCGGTGACGGTGCTGTCGGTTCAGCTTATGCCTACGCCCTCGTTACTCAAGGTATTGGACAAGAGCTTGGTATCGTCGATATCAACAAAGACCGTACGCAAGGAGATGCGGAAGATTTGAGTCATGCACTTGCCTTCACTTCACCAAAGAAAATCTACTCTGCTGAATACTCTGATGCTCATGATGCTGATTTGGTCGTTTTGACTGCTGGTCTTCCACAAAAACCAGGTGAAACTCGTCTCCAATTGGTAGAAAAAAATCTCCGTATCAACCAACAAATCGTCACTGAAATTGTTGCATCAGGTTTTAATGGTATCTTCCTTGTTGCTGCTAATCCTGTTGACATCTTGACATACTCAACTTGGAAATTCTCAGGCTTCCCTAAAGAACGCGTCATCGGTTCTGGTACCTCTCTTGATACCGCTCGTTTCCGTCAAGCTTTGGCTGAAAAAATCGGTATCGATGCTCGTTCAGTTCACGCTTATATCATGGGTGAGCACGGTGACTCAGAGTTTGCCGTTTGGTCACATGCTAACGTTGCCGGTGTGAAATTGTACGACTGGTTGCAAGATAACCGCGACATTGATGAGCAAGGTCTTGTTGACTTGTTTGTATCTGTTCGTGATGCAGCTTACTCAATCATCAACAAGAAAGGTGCTACTTACTACGGTATCGGTGTTGCACTTGCACGTATCACTAAAGCAATCTTTGATGATGAAAAAGCTGTACTTCCACTTTCTGTCTTCCAAGCTGGTCAGTACGAAGGGGTTGAAGACGTCTTCATCGGTCAACCTGCCATCATCGGTGCACATGGTATCGTTCGTCCGGTCAATATCCCATTGAGCGATGCCGAATTGCAAAAAATGCAAGCATCTGCTAAACAATTAAAAGAAATCATTGACAGTGCATTTTCAAACCCAGAAATCGCTGCTTCAGTGAAAAATTAATTGGATTTATGAGTTTGGGACAGAGTGTCTCAAGCTCTTTTTGCTTATCACCGCCTTGAGGATTCGCAGTGGTTGGGAGGCAGAGTAGATACTTTAGCAGCCAAGTCTAACTCCTAAAAGATTGATTTGGTCTTTAGCGCCAAGCACTCACTGCTGACTAACAATGTATCGTATTTCCACCTCAAAAGATCACTCACTCCCATTTTTTTACAC
>CAUTON010000018.1:0-18044 GCA_963539895.1 uncultured Streptococcus sp.
GGCTTAGGCCTGGGCTTTTAGCGTGAGCTGGCATTCTTTACAAAGAAAAAAATTTCATTTACAATATAGGTAAATTGGAAAGGAAGTGCCATGAATCTCCAGAAGCGTATTTTTAGGCTCAATGTAGTCATGCTGGTCATCTCATTGCTCGTCATGATAGGGGTCAGCATTTACGTGGGCAATAATATCTATATCCATGAAAACGCGACCTCTAGTAGCAAAAATTTGGTGACCATTCAAAGCAAAATCAGTGATTTTGAGGGGGATGATTTTTCATCCTTGGCAGATGACTTGTCAGAAGCAGGAGCCAAGCTCTATGTCACATCAGACAATCGAGAAGTTTACAGTAACCTGACAGAGGATGAGGACGATATCGAGGACTACACTCGCGGTAGCGTGACTGCATCAACGGATGTGTCTTATGTGGAGGATGCCGTTGTTATCAGACGGGAGGTCAGCGTATCAGGCGAGACCTACGAACTCTACGCCATTCTAGATGATGACGAAGAGGCTGCTGAGCGTAATGAATTTCAAACCTTCCTGGTGCAGATGCTGGTCATTGGAGGGACAGCTGTTATATTGATTGTGGCGCTCAATGCTGTCTTTACACGGCGTACGCTGTCTTATATCCTCAAGCCGCTCAATGAACTGCAGGCAGGTGTCCAGCGCATCCAGCTGGGGGATTATCAGACGGATATAGACTACCAGGGGGATCAGGAGTTTGAGCAGCTGACAGATGGTTTTAACCAGATGCAGCACTCTCTTCTTGAGACCATGGAGGAAAATCGTCGCTATGAGCAAAATAGGACCCAAATGGTAGCCGATATTTCCCATGATTTGCGGACACCTTTGACGTCAATCAAGGGCTACACTAAAGGTATCCTGGATGGGGTAGCCAATACCGATGACAAGCGCCAACAATACCTGTCAGTCATCTACCAAAAATCTGTCCTCATGGAAGATTTGCTGGAAAAACTCTTCGTATTTTCCCAACTGGAGACGGACAAGCTCCCCTTTTCTTATCAGGAGATAGATTTGTCCACTTTCTTTCAGGATTATGTGGTGGAAAAAGAGCTAGAGTTGGCTGGGCAAGAGATTGATTTTCAACTGACCATTGAGAAAAGCCTACCCGTCCGAGTAGATGCGGTGCAGCTGACACGGGTCTTGGATAATCTGATAGACAACGCCAAGAAATATGTCACAGCGCGACCGCTGAAGCTGGAGCTGATAGCTAAACATCAGGGAGACCAGGTGATGTGGACCTTCAAGGACAATGGACCTGGTGTGCAGGAAGAAAACTTGGCTAACCTCTTTGACGAATTTTACCGAGAGGATCAGGCCCGTCAGATTGACGGACACGGGCTAGGTCTTGCCATTATCAAAAGCATTGTGACAGAAATGGGTGGGACAGTTGAAGCCGCCAATCAAGATGGTTTGACCTTCACCTTTACCCTGCCTATGTCTAGAAAGGAGCGCCATGGCTAGGATTTTAATTGCAGAAGATGACTTGGACATCGCTATGCTGGAGCGGGATTACCTGGAGATGCAGGGTTACCAGGTGGATATGGTCCACGATGGTGGCTTGGTCGAGCTTCAACTCAAGCAAAATCAGTACGACCTCCTGCTCTTGGATGTCATGTTGCCGACCAAGACAGGCTACGATATCTGTCGGGAGATTCGTGACAAGGTGGACTTTCCCATCCTCATGGTGACTGCCAAACAGGAGACAGCCGATGTGGTGCGTGGCCTGGGGCTGGGTGCAGATGACTATATCAGCAAACCTTTTGACCCTATGGTCCTGGTGGCGCGTGTCAAGGCTCACCTGTCTCGCTACTCTCGCTTTAAGAAAAAGGATGAGGAAGAGGAAATTGTGATTGGAGACCTGCGGATTTTGCCCAAGGGCTGGAAGGTTTATCAGGCAGGACAGGAAATCAAGCTACCCAATCGGGAATTTGAGCTCCTGGCCTTTTTCGCCAGTCATCCCAATCAAGTATTTTCCAAAGACAACCTCTTTGAGACCATCTGGGGATACGACTATGTAGGCGACAGCGCGACAGTCTCAGTCCATATCAACCGCCTCAGAGACAAGCTGGGTGCAGATCTGATAGAGACCGTTTGGGGAGCTGGCTACAGACTTAATCTTTAATTTAGGTATTGTTTAACATTTGTTTAACTCTTTTACCTAAAGTCTTAAAGATTGGCCTGTATACTAAAACCATAAACTAAAAACAGTCTTGAAAGGACGAAAGAAAAATGGAAAACAATCAAAACGAAAAACAAGAAATCATCGAAACACAAGATGGTGCAGGGCAAAAGAAAGAATCTTTCTGGGATAAGCTCAAAGGCTTGACCACCAAGCAAGTGGTTCTCATCGCAGCGGGCCTTGTGGCCCTTGGTGGAGTCGGTATCTTTGCAGCCGAAGCCATCGAAAACCGTATGGACCGTGCAGAAGATCAGGCAGAGATGGCAGCTGGTTATGTGGATTACGATGATGAAGATGATGATGACTACTACGCGAATCAATCTTCTTCTAGTGCGAGCGACTCCAGCTCATCCAGCACCTCTTCATCTGCTTCTACCAATACAGACTCAGATGCGTCTAACGCAGCTGCTGCAGCGGCTATCGATGTTGTTGACTCGTCAGAGTTGGATGGTACCTATACAGGAACTGTCGCAGATGAAACTTATACCTTGACTGTTACGGGCAACCAGGCGACTCTCAAAACGCAAGAGACAGATGGTGAGACTAAAACTGAAACAGTCGTCTTTGATTTGGACAATGGCCTAGCCTATGTGGGCGACGACAAGTACACCTACGAATTGAGCGGCTCTACTTTGACCCTGACAGAGGTAGACACAGACCTAGATATCGATGAGTACGTCTTTACCTTGAAATAACATACAAAAAGCTCGGTTTTCCGAGCTTTTTGTATGTCTAGCAATAGTCTGCAATGGCGGTATCAGCTGCGATACGACCGAAGGTAAAGATGTCAGTCAGGGAGTTCCCACCAAGGCGGTTACCGGCATGGAGGCCACCTGCCACTTCACCGGCTGCGTAAAGACCTGGGATGACCTGGCCGTTTTCAGCGATGACGTGGGTAGTGGTGTCGATTTTCAGACCACCCATGGTGTGGTGGACAGCTGGTTTACGCGGTGTCGCGTAGAATGGAGCCACCTCACACTTGAGGTCGAAGCTACCCTTGTTAAAGTCTGGGTCATAACCAGCATCCACGTATGAGTTATACTTGGTGATGGTGTCGACCAGGACAGCTGGCTCGATGTTAATTTTCTCTGCCAATTCTTCTAGAGTATCGGCACGGAAGAGGGTACCAGCTGCCACTTGGGCATCGATTTTTTCTTGGCTGGTGTTGTAGGCGGTCGCCTTGATCTTGTCATCAGCAATCAGGTAGAAGAGCCCACCGTTGTCAATAGCTGCTTGAGACAATTTGTCACGGCTGCCGTACTCGTCCACAAAGCGTTTGCCCTGGGTATTGACCATGATGAAGTTGGCTGGTGGCACTTGGACACCTGAGAAGAGGGCCCCTGTCACAGGGTCAGAGACTGGCATCATCTGGCTGAAGCCCATGCCGACCAGGTCAGCACCGACTGATTGACCAAGGAGGATACCGTCACCCGTCACAGCTGGGGTATTGGAGGTGGCGATGTCATCAGCAATTTCAGACCAGTAAGTGTTGTACTGCTGCAGCATCTTGGTGTTGGCCCCAAAGCCACCTGTGGTTAGGATGACAGCCTTGGCCTTTACCGTAATCGTTTGACCATTGCGGCCAGTTCCTTTGACACCTGTCACGATGCCGTCTGTCACGAGAAGTTCTTTGACAGGGGTATCGGTCAGAATGGTGCCGCCATTTTTCAGGACAAAGTCTTTGAGGACAGAGATAAAGGCTACCCCCATCGGAGTTTTTGGCTTGTGGCCACGGCGCCAGAGGGCGCCGACTGGCATGGTGACCTCATCGCGAACAAATTCGACCCCGATATCTTCCAACCAGCGGACGGACTCTAGCGCCCGCTCGGTCAAGACCTTGATGAGCTCGTAGTTGCCGTGGATTTCATTGCCGGCAAGGTCGGTCCGCTTACCGCCAATGTAGGTCTGAATGCGGTAGAGGAGCTTGGAATCAAAGAGGTAGGTCGGGTCTTTGAGATAGTTTTTAAGCTCTATCTTGAGGGCACGAAAGTCCTCCAGGAACTCTGGGTCGATGGTGGACTCGTCGATGTCATGGACTTCTTGCAGGTTGTGGGCTTCACCAGGATTTGCGGCAAACGTGTTTTGCCAAGCAGGGTCAGGTGCGTTCATGGGTCCACCTGCACGGACGGTATTACCCCCGACGGATGGGAATTTCTCCACGACGATGACTTGTTTGCCTGCCTGGATAGCACGAGCTGCAGCGGCAAGACCAGCTCCGCCTCCCCCGACAACAACGAGGTCCGCTGTGTAGTCTTTGTCTTCTGTGTCAAGAGCAGAGGGGGCTTTTGGTCGGCTGCGAAGGATGTCGGGATTACCGCCAGCTTGCCGAATGGCGCGGGCCACTCCGTCCAAGACGCCGTTTGAGGTCACAGAAGCTCCAGAAATGGCATCGACATTGAGTGTCTGCCCTTCGATAATTTCTCCAGGAACACGGGTAAAGACGATGTCAGCAATGCCACCTGTCTCGCCAGAGGAGTCAATATCGATTGCCTCGATGCGATCTTCGGTCAGGGTGACTGACATTGGGAGATTGCCATTGTGGCCAACGGTGGTCACTTGGTAGGTGCCAGGGTTAAAGTGGACTTCTTCAGGTTCATTGAGTTGGTTGGTAATGGTGGCAAATCGCAAGAATTTGTGGAAGCAAGACTCCAAGAAATCAATAGTCCCCTGGGATTTGAGCTGGCCATTCTCATCAAAGGCTTCGTGGCAGCGACCCAGTAGAAATTCACTTCCTGGCATGACAACGGCATTGACACCAGGTGCATCTAGGACCTGGCGCAGGTGGAGTTGAGCACGGGATGTACCTTGGATGTCGTAGGAAGCCCCGACAATCATGGTCGGCTTGCCTTGAAGGGGGTGGACATTGAAGGATAGCCATTCCAAGAGGCTGTTGAGGCTAGAGGGAATGGTATGGTTGTGCTCGGGTGTAGCAATGATGACTCCGTCTGCCTCGGTGATGTTGCTGTTAAAGGCCTGGATGACAGGAGAGTCGGTCTGATCATCGGTTTCATTGAACATAGGGACGTCTGTGATTTCCATCAATTCGATGTCTGCTACTGTAGCAAAATGCTCCTGCATGAATTGCAAAAGGGTGCGGTTGTAAGATTGTTTGGCATTGGTGCCGACGATAGCAATCAGTTTCATGTGGCTCTCCTTTCTCAGTTGGTTTCCCAGGCAAAGCTGCGCTTGCGGTCAGTATCTGACTGGGCGACGAGTTGCTGGGTCAGTTGGACAAATTGAATAAATTCTGCAAAATGGTCTTCCAACTCAGCCACTTTTTCAGGATTGTTTAGATTGTACTCATCGTCAAGGACTTGCTCCGAATGGCCAAGGAAAAATTCATTTCCAGGCATCAGGCGAGCCTTGAGCTCAGGGGCATCTAAGATTTGACGCAGGTGAGATTGGGCACGTGACGTTCCGAGAGAGCCAAGAGAAGCGCCCACAATCATGGCTGGCTTATTGATGAGGACACGACTAGTATAGGCAATCCACTCGAGTGCAGATGCCAATGGTGCAGGGATGGTATGGTCGTACTCAGGTGTCGCAATGATAACGCCATCAGCATCAGCAATTTTTTCTGAAAATGCGACAACAGGGGCTGGAGCAACTTTGTCTTCAGGTTCGTTAAAGGCTGGTAAATCAGCGATTTCAAGCACTTCTATCTCTGCCTGATTTGCAAAATGTTTGGCAATAAAATGGGCTAGTTTTCGATTGGTGGACCGACTAGAGTTGGTCCCGACGATAGCAACTAATTTCATCTTGTGAATTTCCTCTCAATAATTTTTGATTTCACTATACACCAAAAAAAAACGAAATGCAAGCCTTTTCACGAAATTTGTCGATTTTTACAAAAATATTTTAAAAACTATTGACATCGCTTTTTCATTTTGATATTCTGTTCGTGAAAAAAAGCACAAATTGCCATAAGGGGGTTATTATGCAACAAAATATCAACCGCTGGGCGGTCTTAGCTGCCTCAACAGCCATTCTACTTTGTACGGGTGCTGTCTACGCCTTCTCTACCTTTGCCGCACCATTAAGTGAACAGATGGGTTGGTCTATGCCAGATATTATGCTCGCATTTTCTATTAATTCTGCCATTGGCCCTATTCCCATGATTTTAGGAGGATACTTTGCGGATAAGGGCTGGGTAAAATGGAGTACAGCTATCGGTGCTATCCTATTTGCTGTCGGTTTTTATCTAACTGGAACAGCTACAAGTCTGGCTCAGCTCTACCTATACTACGGCTTAATTGCTGGTTTGGGGCAAGGTTTTGCCTATTCAGGAGCTCTTTCAAATACTCTTCGTCTCTTCCCTGATAAACGTGGATTGGCCGCAGGAATTATTACTGGAGGTATGGGGTTAGCTGCTGTCTTCGCTTCCCCAATTGCTAACTCCCTGATTTTAAGCCATGATGCCCGTTATGCTTTTCGCACGATTGGTTTAGTTTACATTGTAATAGTTGTAATCGCTAGTATTTTTGTGAAAAAAGCTCCAGAAGGGTATAAGCCTGCGGGCTGGAATCCTCCAGAGCGCGTTATCACAGGTGCAGTCAATAAGACATGGACAGAGATGCTCAAAACACCAGTTTTTTACATCATTATATCTATGTTCTTCGTAGGGGCTTTTTCAGGATTGATGATTGCCTCTAACGCTCGGACGATTGGTACTTCTATGTTTGGCTTGTCTGCTACCGCAGCCGCACTTTACGTATCACTTTACTCTATTGCCAATTCAAGTGGACGCTTTATCTGGGGTACTGTATCTGATAAAATTGGTCGCTCCAATACACTTTACATTATCTTTACAGTTGTTGCTTTAGCTTTAGCGGTTCTAGCTTTTGTCCCAGGCCAATTTGGCTTCGCAGTTGGCATCATTGGGCTTGGAATCTGTTTTGGTGGGGTTATGGGAGTATTCCCTTCCATGGTTATGGAAAATTACGGACCTGTAAACCAAGGTGTCAACTACGGAATTGTCTTTACAGGATATTCTGTAGCAGCGTATTTCGCACCAAGCATCGCTTCCAATATTGCAACAGCTAATAACGGAAACTTTGCAACAGCCTTCTACATCGCAATCGTCTTAGCAGTTGTAGGAATCTGCCTAAATTTTTTCTACAGCAAGCTCTCAAAAAAATCAGTCTAGAATTTAGATTAATGACAACAAAGCTTCTGAATCTATTCGCATCCCGAAGCTTTTGTGTATTGTATAGACTAACTTCCACGTCGTATGGATGTTGACAAAAAGACTTTCGTTAGGAAAGTCTTTTTAAAATCTGATAGTCGATAAATTCTCCAGCATCTCCAAAGTCAAATCTAACAACCAAGGGGAAAACATGTTTGATATCTTGGAAAGATTGGAAACCGAGACTAGAGTTATAAAAATTTAAAATAGTAGATAAGGTGGTGCCATGACCACCGAGTAAGATTGTTTCACCAGGGTGTTTATTCACAAGTTGTTGAATGAGAGAAATGGAACGTGTTTGCACTTCAGATAAGGATTCCCCACCTGGCAGTCTATAGGAAAAGTCTGCCCATTGCTTTTGTGCAAAGCCTGAGAAATCTTCAATCCAATCATCTGTAATCTTTCGCTCCCGCAAGTCAGATAGGATGGTAAAGGATAGATTCTTAGATTGACAAGTTGGGGAAATGGTATCCATTGCTCGTTTGTAGGGGCTGCTGTATGCTGTAGAAATAGGGACATCAGAAAAAAAGTTGACAAGTGATTGACTATCTTGTAAACCCTTTTTACTTAATTCTCTCGACTGGTCATCGTGGTTTTCGTAGTTTGGCTCAGCATGCCGGACATAGTAAATCGTTGTCATGTTAGCCTCCAAAAATCCGTTGTGCCAGCTTGCGACCAGTCGGAGTGGTTGCCAAACCACCTTCAGCAGTTTCACGAAAGGCAGTTGGAAGACTTGCACCAACTTGATACATAGCATCAATAACTTCATCAGCGGGAATTTTGGACTCAATCCCTGCCAAAGCCATATCGGCTGCGACCAGGGCAAAGCTTGCTCCCATGGCGTTCCGTTTGACACAAGGAACCTCGACAAGACCTGCAACTGGATCGCAAATGAGACCCAGCATATTTTTGATGACAAAGCAGATAGCCTGACTAGCTTGATAGGCAGTGCCACCAGCAGCCATGGTCAGCGCAGCAGCCGACATAGCAGATGCAGAGCCGACTTCAGCTTGACATCCTCCTTCAGCTCCAGAAATGGATGCGTTATTGGCGATGACAAGTCCAAAAGCTCCAGCTGTAAAGAGGAAATCTAATTCCTCCTGCTCAGAAAGGCCAAGTTTTTCGCTAGCAACACCGATGACTGCTGGTAAGCAGCCTGCTGATCCAGCAGTTGGCGTGGCACAGACTAAGCCCATTTTAGCATTGAGTTCGTTGACGGCGATGGCGTTTCTGGCTGCGGATAGGACACTGGTATCAGATAAAGTCTTACCAGATTTGATATAGTAATCCAATTTCGCAGCATCGCCTCCTGTCAAGCCAGATAGAGACTTACTTTCTGATAAGCCGTCAACAATAGAAGATTTCATGACAGATAGATTGCGGGTCATGAGAGATAGGATTTCCTCCCGACTGCGTCTCGTCATCTCTATCTCCGTCTGGATCATGAGTTCAGCAACGCTACCACCACACTGGTTTTCGGCCTGCTGGACCAATTCTTCAATGGTATAAAACATAAGGAAACCTTTCTAGTCGAAGAAGTTGACGTTGTGCAGATGGGGAATTTGACTGATATCAGCGACAGCTTCTTGGCACTGGCGGGAATCAACCTCGATAATCATAATGGCTTTTTCGCCAGCCTTTTCACGGGTCACATTCATCTGAGCGATGTTGATATCGTAGTCGGACAGGATATCGGTCACACGTGCAATCATCCCAGGCACATCCTGGTGGACGATGATGAGAGTTGGGGTGTTCATATTGAGATTGACCGCAAAGCCATTGAGTTCGGTCACCTGGATATTACCACCACCGATAGAGACACCTGTCGCTGAAATGGACTTGTGGTCATTTTTGATGATGATGCGCGTGGTGTTAGGATGTGGTGTGTTGCTGTCTTTATTGATTTTCCAGTAGACTTTAATACCTTTTTCCTGGGTAATGTCGAGCGAATCCGGGATACGAGGATCGTCTGTATCCATCCCTAAAATACCAGCAACCAAGGCTACATCGGTCCCATGACCTCGATAGGTTTTTGCAAAAGAGTTAAAAAGCTGAAATTCGACCTCGGTCGGCTCCTCGCCGAAGATAGAAGAGACAATCTTACCGATGCGGACAGCCCCAGCTGTATGACTCGATGAGGGACCAATCATGACAGGGCCAATAATGTCAAAAACTGACTGAAATTTGATGTTTTTCATTTTATTCTCCAAGCGGTTTCATTACTTTTATTATACCATATCCATATTTTGAGAAAATGAGAAAGATATCCCCACTGTTCTTTCTACTGGGCTTATGCTATAATACTCTTTGCACTTTGTGCGTCAAAATCGACCTTCAATCGACTTTTGAAAACGACGACCTTCAAATCGTACGTTAAAAAACGAAAAGATGGGAGGAATTATCCATGAGTGATAATTCAAAAACTCGTGTCGTAGTCGGCATGAGTGGGGGAGTAGACTCCTCCGTAACGGCGCTGCTTCTCAAAGAGCAGGGCTATGATGTCATCGGCATCTTCATGAAAAACTGGGATGACACCGATGAAAATGGCTTCTGTACAGCGACCGAGGACTACAAGGATGTTGCTGCTGTGGCAGATCAGATTGGCATTCCTTACTACTCTGTCAACTTTGAAAAAGAGTACTGGGATCGTGTTTTCGAGTATTTCCTAGCGGAATACCGAGCAGGTCGCACGCCAAATCCAGACGTCATGTGTAACAAAGAAATCAAGTTTAAAGCCTTTTTAGACTATGCGATGGAATTGGGCGCAGACTATGTAGCGACAGGTCATTATGCACAAGTGGCGCGTGCTGAAGATGGCACTGTCCATATGCTGCGCGGAGCGGACAACAACAAAGACCAGACCTATTTCCTCAGCCAATTGTCTCAAGAACAATTACAAAAAACTATGTTCCCGCTTGGCCATTTGCAAAAGCCTGAGGTACGGGCAATTGCTGAGCGCGCAGGACTTGCAACTGCTAAGAAAAAAGACTCGACCGGCATCTGTTTTATCGGTGAGAAGAATTTTAAAGAGTTTCTCAGCCAATATTTACCTGCTCAGCCAGGCCGTATGATGACGGTGGATGGTCGTGATATGGGAGAGCATGCTGGATTGATGTATTATACCATCGGACAACGTGGTGGTCTCGGCATCGGTGGACAGATTGGTGGAGACAATGAGCCTTGGTTTGTGGTCGGAAAAGATCTGTCACAAAATATTCTTTACGTCGGTCAAGGTTTTTATCATGAGTCATTGATGTCAACCTCTTTACAGGCTAGTCAAGTTCACTTTACGCATGATATGCCTGAGGAATTCACGCTTGAATGCACTGCAAAATTCCGCTATCGTCAACCAGATAGTAAAGTCACTGTCAAGGTTAAAGGCGACAAGGCAGAGGTCATTTTTGCTGAACTTCAACGAGCAGTCACACCAGGGCAGGCAGTGGTATTTTATGACGGTGCTGAATGCCTAGGTGGTGGTATGATTGATATGGCCTATAAAGACGGAGTAGCTTGTCAGTATATTTAGAAATCGCGGGTTTCTGGATTGACAAAAACTAAATTTTTGCTACAATAAACCTAACAAATCATCATGATGGTCAAAGCTCATGGGAATTGTATGCTTTTTGGTATGCAATTTTCTAGAGTTTTGGCTATTTTTGTTTGCTGGAGGGGACATGGATTTTAGAAGTACAAATGGAGGAGGAATAGAAAATGAGTCATGAATTTGTGGAGCAATATGATGTGGTTGTCGTAGGTGCAGGGCATGCTGGGGTAGAAGCCAGTCTTGCGGCGGCGCGTATGGGTTGCAAGACTTTGCTTGCGACTATCAACCTTGATATGTTGGCATTTATGCCTTGTAATCCGTCTATCGGAGGCTCTGCCAAAGGGATTGTTGTGCGTGAAATCGACGCTCTTGGCGGGGAAATGGGGAAAAATATAGACAAAACCTATATCCAAATGAAAATGCTCAATACTGGTAAGGGACCAGCAGTCCGGGCTCTGCGTGCCCAAGCAGATAAGGTGCTTTATGCCCGAGAGATGAAGCATACGGTTGAACGGCAAGAAAATCTGACCTTACGCCAATCTATGATTGATGATATTCTGGTGGAAGACGGCAAGGTTGCTGGAGTCTTGACGGCGACAGGACAAAAATATGCTGCCAAAGCAGTCGTTGTCACAACAGGAACAGCCCTGCGTGGGGAGATTATTCTAGGAGATCTCAAGTATTCATCAGGTCCAAATAACAGCTTGGCATCAGTTACTTTGGCGGATAATCTCAAAAAATTAGGTCTAGAAATCGGACGCTTCAAAACAGGAACACCGCCTCGTGTCAAGGCATCATCAATTGATTATTCAGTTACAGAAATTCAGCCTGGGGATGAGAAACCAAATCATTTTTCATTCATGTCTAAGGATGAGGATTACTTACAAGACCAAATCCCATGTTGGCTGACCTATACCAATCAATCCAGTCACGACATTATCAACAAAAATCTGCATCGTGCACCAATGTTTTCTGGAATTGTCAAAGGGGTTGGACCTCGTTATTGTCCGTCGATTGAGGACAAGATTGTCCGTTTTGCTGATAAAGAACGTCACCAACTTTTCCTAGAACCAGAGGGGCGTGATACTGAGGAAGTCTATGTTCAAGGGCTGTCAACAAGTCTTCCTGAAGATGTGCAAAAAGAGCTCCTACATTCCATCAAAGGACTTGAAAAAGCAGAAATGATGCGGACGGGCTATGCGATTGAATATGACATTGTCCTTCCTCATCAGTTGCGTGCAACGCTTGAAACTAAGTTAATTTCTGGACTCTTTACAGCTGGTCAAACCAATGGGACATCTGGATATGAGGAAGCGGCTGGTCAAGGTCTTGTGGCTGGAATCAATGCTGCACTCAAAGTGCAAGGCAAACCTGAGCTGATTTTGAAGCGTAGCGACGCTTATATTGGTGTCATGATTGATGATTTGGTGACCAAGGGGACGCTGGAGCCCTATCGCCTTTTGACATCACGGGCAGAATACCGCCTGATCTTGCGTCATGACAATGCAGACATGCGCTTGACAGAGATTGGTCGTACAGTTGGGTTAGTGGATGATGAGCGCTGGAGTGCCTTCCAAATAAAGAAAAATCAATTTGACAATGAATTGACAAGGTTGTCAACAACTAAGTTGAAACCAGTCAAAGAAACCAATGAAAAAGTGGCTTCTTTAGGCTTTAAACCGTTGACAGATGCTGTAACAGCAAAAGAATTCATGCGACGTCCAGATATCACTCATGAAGTGGTGACTCAGTTTGTAGGACCAGCGGCAGAAGAGCTAGATAGCAAAGTTGTCGAACTTCTTGAGACCGAAATCAAATATGAGGGCTACATCGAGAAAGCTCTTGATCAAGTAGCTAAGATGAAACGCATGGAAGAAAAACGGATTCCAGTAGATATCGACTGGGATGATATTGACTCCATTGCGACGGAAGCACGCCAAAAATTCAAGAAAATCAATCCAGAAACGATTGGCCAAGCTAGCCGTATTTCAGGTGTTAACCCTGCAGATATCTCCATTCTTATGGTTTACTTAGAAGGTCGCAGTCGCTCTATTTCAAAAAATAAGGAAAAAGGGAATGAATAGTCCCTTTTCTGCTTGTGGAGCCCCGTGGGGAAGCTGGCTTTTTACAGCTATTTGTGGTAAAATGGCGGTCAGAGGTTAGTGATGAAAAAATTTCGTTTTGCAACATCACATTTTGTGATGATTGGTATGATTTTATTTGGACTCTTGGCCGTGATTCACAGTCTGTATCCAGATACGATTTTTGTTGTCTCGCTGTTTGTAGCGTTGTTCGCTATTTTTGCCCTTTTTATTTTTCAAAAAAAATCTTACGAAATCAATGAAATTGAAACCATTGAATATCTGAATGAGGAAGCCAATTCAGGTTTGATGGAGCTGCTGGATCAGATACCGGTTGGTGTTATCAAGATGCAAAAGGAAACCAATCACATAGAATGGTTTAACCCTTATGCGGAATTGATTTTTGCCCAAGAAAATGGTGGCGTTGATGAGCAGCGGTTAAAACTAATCATTGAAGCAGGTTTGGATTTGGATCGCCGCCATGTCGATTTTTCTGGAAAACGGTATTCGGTGTCCTATGATGCGAATCAGGGGATGTTTTACTTTTTTGATATTTCTACTGAGTATAACGCTACTCATGATTTGTTAGCGAGTCGGCCCGTTATCGGCATTATTTCGGTCGATAATTACGATGATTTGGAGGATTCTTATACGGATTCTCAAGTTAGTCAGGTCAATTCCTTCTTAGCACAATTTGTCTCTGAGTTTTCACAGGAAAATGGCATCTACTACCGACGGGGCACCATGGATCGTTTTTATATTTTTACAGATTATGGTGTTCTGGAAAAATTGATTGACAATAAATTTTCCATCATTGATAAATTCCGTGAGGAAGCAAAAAGTTTAGATTTGGCGCTGACACTCAGTATTGGGATTGCCTACGGCGAAGGGAATCACTTGCAGATTGGTCAAGTTGCGCTTCAAAATCTGAATATGGCAGAGGTCCGCGGTGGAGATCAGGCTGTCGTAAAAGAAAATAACGATCGCCAGCAGCCAATTTTCTTTGGTGGTGGTTCAGAAGCTTCGGTCAAACGGACACGTACGCGGACGCGCGCCATGATGACCGCAGTATCCGATAAGCTAAAAACGGTTGATGCTGTCTATGTCGTTGGTCACCGCAGTATGGATTTGGATGCGCTCGGTTCGGCTGTTGGGATGCAGCACTTTGCGCAAAATATCATGAATAATGCCTACACGGTCTATGATGATATGGATATGGCAGCAGATATTCAGCGCGCGATTCATAAGTTGCGTGACGAAAACTGCTCAAATCTGATGACGGTATCCGATGCGATGAAGCAAGTAACTAGCAGATCACTTCTCATCATGGTGGACCATTCTAAGATTGGTCTGACATTGTCTAAAGATTTCTATGAGAAATTCAGCCAAGTTATTGTAGTGGACCATCACCGCAGAGATACGGACTTCCCTGACAATGCGGTCTTGACCTATATCGAAAGTGGAGCAAGTTCGGCTAGTGAGCTGGTGACCGAGCTGATTCAGTTCCAAAACGATAAGCACCACAAGCTCAATCGGATTCAATCCAGTCTCCTGATGGCAGGGATCATGTTGGACACCAAGAACTTTACTTCTCGTGTTACCAGTCGGACTTTTGATGTAGCTTCCTACTTGCGGACACGTGGTAGCGATAATTTAGAAATCCAAAAGATTTCGGCTACTGCATTTGACGAATATCGTCGAATTAACGAGCTGATTCTGAAAGGTAAAACAATTGCGCCAGGTGTTGTTGTGGCTAGTGGAGATGATACCGTTTCCTATGATAATGTAACGCCAAGTAAGGCGGCGGATACCATGTTAGACATGGTAGGAATCGAAGCAGTCTTCGTCTTGACACGTAATGTTAAAGATTACATCTCAATTTCAGCACGTAGCCAAGGGAAGATAAATGTCCAGCGAATTATGGAAGAATTGGGCGGCGGTGGCCACTTTAATTTGGCTGCTGCTCAGGTGTATGACGAGACTGTGCAGTCCGTCGAAGCACGATTAAAAGGAATTATTTCAGAAAACTTACAAGAAAGTTAGGTATCTAAGATGAAAGTTATTTTTTTAGCAGATGTAAAAGGAAAAGGTAAAAAAGGAGAAATCAAAGAAGTACCTACTGGTTACGCTCAAAATTTCTTGATTAAGAAAAATCTTGCCAAGGAAGCCACTAGTGCAGCTATCGGCGAGTTGCGCGGTAAGGAAAAAGCCCAAGAAAAAGCCCATGCTGAAATGGTCGCTGAAGCAGAAAGCATCAAGGCAAAATTAGCTGAAGAAGCGACTGTGGTGCAATTTGTCGAGAAAGTCGGACCAGACGGCCGCACCTTTGGCTCTATTACCAGCAAAAAAATCGCTGAAGAGCTGCAAAAACAATTTGGCATCAAAATCGACAAACGCAACATTCAACTGGACCACCCAATCCGTGCTGTCGGCTTAATCGATGTGCCAGTGAAAATCTACCAAGATGTGACAGGGGTCATCAATCTCAGCATTAAAGAAGGCTAATAAATTTGTCAGATAAGGAGGTGAGCTTTTGGCAGAAATTGATGAATTGCGAGTCCAACCGCAGGATACTTTGGCTGAACAGTCTGTGCTGGGAGCCATCTTTATCGATGAGAGCAAGCTAGTCTTTGTCCGTGAGTATATCGATGCGGATGATTTTTACAAACATGCTCATAAGATAATCTTTCGAGCTATGGTGGCACTGGCTGATGATAATCAGGCTATTGATGCGACTACCATGCGCAATTACTTGGCTAACCATGGCGAGTTAGAGCATATTGGCGGTCTGGGTTATTTAGCTGAGGTTATCAATTCAGTCCCCACTTCAGCCAATGCAGAATATTATGCCAAAATTGTGGCTGAAAAATCCAATCTTCGTCAACTGATTGCTAGCCTGACCGACTCGATCAACCAGGCCTACGACGGGGCAAATCCATCAGATGACATTATCGCACAAGCTGAAAAAGCTTTGATTGATGTCAGTGAAGGGACTAGTCGGAGTGGCTTTACGCGGATTGATGAAGTCTTGGGGATTAACTTTGCTAATTTAGAAGTCCGCTCTCAGCAGTCGTCCTCTATTACAGGAATTGCGACGGGCTATCCTGCACTTGATGCTATGACAACGGGTCTTCATGAAGAGGAGTTAATCATCCTGGCGGCACGTCCAGCCGTTGGGAAAACTGCCTTTGCTCTTAACATTGCCCAAAACATCGGGACAAAACTGGGGAAAACCGTGGCCATCTTCTCTCTGGAAATGGGTAAGGAAAGCTTGGTCGATCGGATGCTGGCATCTGAAGGTGTCATCCAGTCCCACTCTATCCGTACAGGGAAGTTGACGGACGAGGAGTGGAAGAAACTCACTTTTGCGCAGGCCAATCTGGCTCGGGCGGATATTTATATTGATGACACGCCAGGGATCAAGATTACAGAAATCCGGTCGCGTTCTAGGAAGTTAGCCCAGCAGACGGGAAATCTGGGGCTAATCCTTATCGACTATCTGCAGTTGATCACAGGGACTGGTCGGGAAAATCGTCAACAAGAGGTTTCTGAAATCTCTCGGCAGTTGAAAATTTTGGCCAAGGAGCTTAAAGTCCCTGTCATGGCTCTCAGCCAGCTTTCTCGTGGTGTCGAGCAGCGTCAGGATAAGCGGCCTGTGTTGTCTGATATCCGTGAGTCAGGGTCTATCGAGCAGGATGCTGATATCGTAGCCTTTCTCTATCGGGATGACTACTACGAGCGTGGGGAGCAGGAGGATGGTGGAATCCCTAATAATACGGTTGAAGTTATTATTGAGAAAAACCGGTCTGGTGCGCGTGGTACCGTGGAACTCATGTTCCAAAAAGAATACAATAAATTCTCAAGCATCTCCAAACGAGATGATTATGAACAGTAAGCGAGGTACAGAAAGGAAAACAGTATCGTATGAGTGATGCATTTACAGATGTTGCTAAGATGAAGCAAATCAAGGAAGAAATTAAGGCACATGAGGGTATGGAGGTTGATTTGACCTTGGAAAATGGTCGGAAGCGGGAAAAAATTAAGCGCGGCCGGATTATTGAGGTCTATCAATCGCTCTTTATCGTAGAATTTGAAGATCCGAATAACACCTATATCGAATCCTATACCTACTCTGATATCCTGACAGAAAAGACTTTAATTCACTATTTAGACTAACGTTGACAGGAGGTTGACAGCAATGTCAATCTTTTTTTGTGTTTTTCTGTCCAAAAAATCTTTACAAGATTGGGCTTTCTATGGTATACTATTTTTTGTGTGAAATAGCAGCAGAAGAAAATAAAGCTCGTCAACAGGTGTCTTGAAAGATAAGTAACCTTGGCTGTTTAGGCGAAGGGCATCTGCACGAATTAGGTTTTTTCAATTCGTTATTTCCTCAAAATATTATTTTAGAGGAGGACTGATAACATGTCACGTTATACAGGACCATCATGGAAACAATCACGCCGTTTGGGGATCTCCCTTACTGGCTCAGGTAAAGAAATCGCACGTCGTAACTACGTGCCAGGTCAACACGGACCAAATAACCGTTCTAAATTGTCAGAATACGGTTTGCAATTGGCTGAAAAACAAAAATTGCGTTTCTCTTACGGTTTGGGTGAAAAACAATTCCGTAACTTGTTCGTACAAGCTACTAAAATCAAACAAGGAACTGTCGGTTTCAACTTCATGCTCCTTTTGGAACGTCGTTTGGACAACGTTGTCTACCGTCTTGGTTTGGCAACTACTCGTCGTCAAGCACGTCAATTCGTAAACCACGGTCACATCCTTGTTGATGGCAAACGTGTAGATATCCCATCATACCGCGTTGAAGTTGGTCAAGTGATCTCTGTACGTGAAAAATCAGCTAAAGTGCCTGCAATCCTTGAAGCGGTTGAAGCAACTCTTGGACGTCCAGCATTCGTATCATTCGATGCTGACAAATTGGAAGGTAGCTTGACTCGTCTTCCAGAACGTGATGAAATCAACCCAGAAATCAATGAAGCACTTGTCGTTGAATTCTACAACAAAATG
>CAUTON010000019.1:0-18030 GCA_963539895.1 uncultured Streptococcus sp.
GGTATTCGTAATATTATAGCCATCTACAACTGTTGTATAACCCTCTACCATTTCCTCTGAAACTGTGTAAGCAATTTCATTACCATCAGCATCGTATTGATCTAAATCAGAGAAAGTATATGTCCAATTGTCATCCGCTGTTACTGTCTTAGTGTCAACGACTGTGCCATTGGCTAGTAGGTTAACGGTAATCGAATCTGGACGTTTACCATCTTGGTCATTGTTGTCATCCCATATTTTAGTTCCCGTCACCTCAACAGTTTCTTTTTTATCGGTTACTGTGACCGTTGAATTATCAGCTTCTGCTGTAACTGGGTCTGCAATAGCATAACCTGTCGGTGCTTTGGTTTCTGTGATAATATAATTATCTTTTAACAATCCACTGATTGTCGCAGTACCATCTGAACCAGTCGTAATAGTCCCAACAACTTGTCCAGTTGATTCACGTGTTACTGTAAACTCAGCTCCAGCAAGCGCTTCGCCAGCTTCATTCACTTTTTGAACGGTTAAACTATAGTTATAACCGCTCGCTGTGCCAGAAGCCCCTTGATACGTAAAAATATTATCAGCATTATTTAGTGCAGTAATTTCAGAATAATAAGTCGCCGAATTACTAAGTTGCTCACCGTTAATAAGAGTATAGTTAGCTTTAACTCTATATCTAATCATATACCCTTTAGAAATTGTTCCAAGATTAATTGAAAAAGAGGTATTATCAGCAGAAAGTTCAATATTATAATTGCTAGTAACATTCGTTGAACCACCTAGCGCCCAATAATTTTGAGCATTTTTATACCAAGTCCCTTCAAATATTTCAAAACTTCCATCTACATATTCCAATCCAGCAGAATTAATCGTATCAGAAATAACGACATTAGATACAGTAGCTGCAGATGTATTGACATTAATCGAGTACATGACTTCGTCATCACTATAACTGAATCCATATTTCCAAAAGTCAATATCATCGCTATCACCGGTACCAACAGTATAATTAATACCACCACTACTAATCGTAATAGTCGTTGTTCCATTTATCGTTACTGTTGCTGGTACTGTTGTCGCCTCTGTTACAACTGTTCTATCCACAACAACATTCATTGAGAGATGTCCTGTAACATCATCATGCGTATCAACATAATCCGTATAAGTTAATGTCAATGTTTTAGTTGTGGTATCAATGACCGCAGTTATTACCACTGTTGTACCATCTGAAGCATAAACGTTAAATGTTTGATTGCGTTGAAAATTTAATTCATTTGGCAACGAGATAATCGTTGTATCCCCAGATTTTGCCGAATTAGGGACCGCAAAATCAAACGAAAACTCCGTAGAAGTTCCTCCATTAATGGCATTCGTAGATAGCGAAGTATTACTAACAGTAATATCAACAGTATCAGCAAATACTGCTCTAGCAGAAAAAACACTACTAAAAAGTAATAGTAGGGCAATGAGTATTTTTTTAACTTTAGACATTTGTTTTCTCCTTGCATTTTCTTAAAGTAAACTTAAATTGATTGCAGCTTTATTGTATCATATAAGCTCCCAATTTAGAAATTTTCTGTCGAGTAAGGCATGGATATAATTTCTATTCAAAAGTTGTCTGATAACAGCGCGAATTTTTTATTGTAAACATCTTAACATTATCATAAAAACATGTTTAACACTACTAAATTCCCATAAAACAAGGGAAATTCCTTGACAAGTAAGCTTGTTGTGATATACTAAGTGTAACGATTTTCATTTATTTAAATCAAACCTGTTGTGATTTAAGTGAATGACTCGTCATTCACCATGCTGTTTGCTGAGATTGACTCCGGGCAGTGTGGATTTTTTTTGCCCAGAGAAATGAGAAAGCTATGAACATCGAAGAATTGTCCTACCAAGAGGAAACCTCCTGTAACCACGTCGTCCTTTTTCAACCACAAATCCCGCAAAATACTGGCAATATCGCACGAACCTGTGCAGCAACCAATAGTCCCCTCCACATTATCAAGCCAATGGGCTTCCCAATCGATGATAGCAAGATGAAGCGAGCTGGGCTGGATTACTGGGACAAGCTGGATGTGCGTTTTTATGATTCGATTGAAGAATTTATGACGAAAAGCCAGGATGGACAGGTGCATCTGATTACCAAATTTGCGGATAAGACTTATTCGGATGAAGCCTATGATGATGGAAAAATCCATTACTTTGTCTTTGGTAGAGAAGATAAGGGACTTCCAGAAGATTTTATGCGTCAGCACCCAGAACTGGCCCTTCGTATTCCTATGAATGATCAGCATGTCCGTAGTCTCAATGTTTCAAATGCAGTCTGTATGATTGTTTATGAAGCGCTCCGCCAGCAACTTTTTGCAGGACTGGAGCTAGTTCATACCTATGACAATGATAAATTGAAATAAAATTGTGAAAAAATAAACAAAACGAATCAAAGCCTTGCAACCGCAAGGTTTTTTTGGTATGCTTAAAGAGTCTTCAGGGCGGGGTGAAATTCCCGACCGGCAGTAATCGATTTCTGTCTACTTTTTCCTTATTCGGCATTATTTCGTCTTGATGTACCTCATGTACTATCTGCGACTTAATGCCTTGACTAAGAAAAAAGTGAACTAGAAATAGTAAGTCTGCGAGCGCAAGCTGACGAGGTGCGATTCCTCGACCGACAGTATAGTCTGGATGGGAGAAGACAAAAAGGTATTTTTGCGTACTTTTTTACCTTCTCTAATTTGTAAAAATTGGAGGAACCTATGATGACACACACACGCAAGCTGACTTACATTGCCGTACTTTCAGCGATCTCTTTTATTTTGATGTATTTTCAAATACAGCTACTACCGACGGTCAACTTTATGAAGTTGGATTTCTCAATTCTACCCATGTTGGTCGGATTAGTAGTGCTGGATTTGCAGAGTAGCCTATGGATTTTGGTGATTCGCTCCGCTCTGCAACTCTTGCTCAATAATGCTGGAGCATCGTCCTTGATTGGTATGCCGATGAATATGATAGCATATGCGTTTTTTATTTTGGCGCTTTACTATCTTTGGGTCAAAAAGCCTAGCTTGAAAAATTACTGTATTGCCGTAGTGACAGGGACAGTAAGCTTAACTCTTGCTATGCTTGTGTTCAATTATTTCTATGCCCTACCTTTGTACAAAATCTATGCAGGCTTTGACGTAGCCGCCATGGTGGGCTCTGTCTGCAACTATTTAGTAGCGATGGTCTTGCCATTTAACCTCTTGCAGGGATTGATATTTGGACTGGTTTTCTATATCTGCTACCAACCCCTCAAGCCAATTTTAAAGAAAGTTTAATCTTTATCCGATAGAATCTTTTCTATGAAAAATTCACTACCATATTACAGAAACGCTTCTTTTACCGCCCTGATGTTTGTTTTCTTGGGCTATATCGTTAAATTTTATCCAGAACAAGTATCAGGCTTTGATAGCTGGATTCAGTCAGCCCTTCGTGGAGATTTACCAGCGCTAGCCACCAGCTTCTGGACATCCATCACCGTCCTCGGGAATCCCGTGGTCATTCTTGCCATTACTCTCGTAGCAGCATTTCTCTGCTGCCGGAAAAAATGGAAAATCGAAAGTTACTTTTTGCTAGCCTGCTTTGCCGCCATGGGAGTGATCTCAACCGCCCTGAAATACCTCTACCAGCGGCCGCGACCTAGCATCGAGTGGCTGGTCGATACAGTGGGATATTCCTTCCCCAGCTGGCATTCCGCATTAACTATGATCATCGCAGGCGCTGTGGTCATCATCTTGCAGCAGCGTATGAAAGCGTCTTGGCTTCGTCTTTTGGCACAAGGAGCCCTTCTTGTCCTGGCAGCCTTGGTGGCCCTGTCGCGGATTTATATCGGAGTGCATTACCCGACAGATATCCTAGGAGGTTGGTTACTCGCCCTTTTACTCTTGCAAATCATGTACCCAACTTATGACCATACCCGCTTTATCTGGCGTTTTCAGGGGAAGCAATTGTAAAGGAGAAACTTATGTCACTTAATCTCGAAGAAATCCGCACCCAAATTGATGCGATTGACCAAGATTTGGTCAAATTGATTGAAGCCCGCATGCAGTTGGTCACACAGGTTGCAGCCTATAAAAAAGAAACAGGGAAAGCAGTCTTAGATACCAAACGTGAGGAAGCAGTCCTTGCAAAAGTTGCAAGTCGGGTGCAAAATCCTGATTACACGGATACTATTGTCAACACTTTTTCTGATATCATGGCAAACTCCCGTGCCTACCAAAAGAAGACAATGGGCTTGTAGTATGAAAAAAACGCTTGGTTCTCTCCAAGCGTTTTTGCATCTGTTATTTTTCTTCATCCGCGCGGAAGAAGGCGTCGTAGAGGGCTCTAAGGGCTTCATCACGTTGCTCGGTTTTAATAACGAACATGACAGAGACTTCGGAAGCTCCTTGAGAAATCATAGCCAGATTGATATTTTTAGCAGAGAGGGCTTTGGTTGCAGTTGCTGCAACCCCGACATGACTCTTCATTTGCTCACCCACAATCATAATGATGGACAAATCGTGTTCGATTTCAGCACGGTCAACTTCTAATTTATGATTGAGCTGGCGAAGGATTTCTTCTTCCTTGATAGGGGTCAATTCACGAGAGCGCAACACCAAGGACATATCATCAATACCAGTCGGCATGTGCTCCCAGCGGATGTTCAACTCTTCCAAAATCTGTAAAACCTTACGCCCAAAACCAACTTCACGGTTCATCAGGTATTTGGACATGTTGATGCTGACAAAGTTATCATCTGCTGCAATCCCAACGACTGGCAAGGTTTCGCCTTCATGTTTGAGAACGATGCGTGTTCCAGGATGGTCAGGGTTGTTGGTGTTTTTGATGACAAGTGGAATTCGGCCACGGTATGCAGGGATAAGAGCCTCATCATGGAGGACGGAGAAGCCAGCGTAGGCCAATTCCCGCATTTCACGATAGGTTAACTCCTTAATAGAATGAGGTTTTCTGATGATACCTGGATGGGCTGCGAAAATCCCATTGACGTCTGTGAAGTTTTCGTAGAGGTCTGCCTTGACCCCAGCAGCGATGATGGAACCTGAGATATCGGAGCCTCCACGCGAGAAGGTGCAAATTTGATTATCTACAGTCACACCGAAGAAACCAGGGATGACCAAGACCTCATCTGCATTTTGCAATTCCTCAATGCGGTCGTAACTAGAGGGTAAGATGCGGGCATTTCCAGGTTCAGAGCTGACGATGATTCCGGCTTCTTTAGGATGCACATAGCGAGCAGGCAATCCACTGTAGGTAAAGTATTCTGCAACCAATTTTGCATTATTGTCTTCACCTGCGGCAAGGAAGGTATCATACAGAAAATTATTGTTTTCAATTGGCAAGGTCGCTAAATCTTTGATGCTTTTAGCGATTTTTTTCATGCTTTTAGCTTCGAAACCAAGCTCATCTACGATAGCTTGATAGCGATTGATAATCCATTCTTGGCTGGCAGCAACATCTTTCCCGTCCACGTATTCACGGTAGTATTTGATTAGAGCGTCCGTTACTTTTGTATCTTGACTATTGCGTTTACCAGGAGCGGATACTACCACAAAACGGCGTTCCTTGTCAGAGCGAACAATATTGAGAACTTTTTCTAACTGAGTGGCAGAAGCCAGTGAACTACCGCCAAATTTAATAACTTTCATGGTGTACCCCTTAGTATTTTTTTTCATTATAGCAGAAAGGTAGCCTTTTGTCAGTATTCTTTGGGAAAAGAAGGCTGATTGTTCGCCTTTGTGATAAAATAGAGAAAAGGAGAGCATCATGAAGAAACATATCAGTATTCACATTCTATTTATTTTTACGCTGCTTCTGCTGGCAGCATGTCGGTCACATCAGGAGACAACTAGCTCCAGCAGCAGCGAGACGAGTGAGGTGACAAGCACGACACAGGGGGCTGAAGCGACACAAGTCGACTACAATGGCAGTTATTATAGTGTGGAGGGCAAGTACGATACGATTATTATCGTCAATAAAAAATATCCTGTAGCCCCTGATTATGCACCAGGTGAGGATGCGACGGCTCTAGCCGCTTTTCAAGAACTTGTGGCTGCCATGCAGGAAGAGGGATTTGATGTATCCAGTTCTTATAGCGGCTATCGTTCTTATGAGACGCAAGCGTCCTTGTATCAATCCTATGTGGACAGTGATGGCCAAGAGGCAGCGGACCGCTATTCAGCGCGTCCGGGCTACAGCGAGCATCAGACAGGTCTGGCTTATGACTTGCTTGATTCGTCTGGGAATCTCCTGACAGAAGAAAATGCAGCTAACTGGCTTCTTGAGCATGCGGCTGACTATGGCTTTATTGTCCGCTATAGAGAAGATAAGGAAGCTATCACGGGCTATATGGCTGAGTCTTGGCATGTCCGTTACATCGGCAAAGAAGCAGCTGACATTGCAGCATCGGGCTTGACCTTGGAAGAATATTTTGGTATTGAAGGCGGTGACTATGCAGAATAGTAATACAATGAAGTACGATACTATCATTTTTGATATGGATGGTGTGTTATTTGATACGGAGGCTTTCTACTTTGAGCGGCGGATGGCATTTTTCAAGTCTAAAGGAATCAAGGTCGACCATTTGACACCGACTTTGTTCGTCGGAGGACGAGTGGGGCAGGTCTGGGAAAAAGTGCTTGGAGAAGATATTGCGCACTGGGATGTTGAGGCATTAGCAGCAGCATACGCCCAGCATAAAGTGAACAATCCAACACCTTATCTAGACTGGATTTTCCCTGACACAAAAGGAATTCTAGAACAACTGCATCAGGCGGGGGTTCGACTAGGCCTGGCTTCGAATTCAAGCCGAGCTGATATTACACGCGCCTTGGAAACGTCAGGGCTGATTGCTTATTTTGATTGCATCCTATCTGGTGATGACTGTCAGGCAGAAAAGCCGTCACCAGAAATTTATGAGAAAGCTTGCGAACAACTTCATTGCCATAAAGAGCGTACTTTAGTCGTAGAGGATAGTAGCCGTGGGATTGAGGCTGGTAAGGCAGCGGGGCTGACTGTTTGGGCCGTGAAGGATACACGATACGGCATGGACCAATCTGCCGCCGATCGACAAATTATGAATCTGACAGAGTTAGCAAACTTAGTTTTAAGTAAAAAATAGCATAGGGGTTTGGGACAATCGTCTCAAACTCTTTTTCGGATGTCACAATTATTTTAGCTGATTTTCTGACAATATTTTCTTGATTTGCTACAATATTTCCTAAAATAATCTCGTTTGAATATCAAGTTTTCTGGTTTTCAAACTAGATGGAGGAAGTCATGCAATTTTCAACGATTCGCTACCAAGTAGAAGACAAGGTCGCTATTTTAACCCTAAATCGTCCAGAGGTATCAAACGGTTTTAACATTCCGATGTGTGAGGAAATTTTGGCAGCCATTGACTTAGTAGCTAAAGACGATGCAGTCATGTTTTTACGAATTGAGGCGGAAGGAACTGTTTTTTCAGTCGGAGGCGATTTGGTTGAAATGAAGCGGGCAGTCGATGAGGATGACATCCAGTCCTTAGTCAAAATTGCTGAGCTGGTCAACGATATTTCCTTTGCTCTTAAGCGTCTGCCCAAAGTCGTCATCATGGTCACAAACGGTGCAGTAGCAGGAGCAGCAGCCAACATGGCGGTGGCAGCTGATTTTGTTATCGCGTCTGATAAAACCAAATTTATCCAGGCCTTTGTCGGAGTTGGGTTAGCACCAGATGCGGGTGGACTTTTCCTTCTTTCTCGAGCAATCGGTGTGACAAGAGCGACTCAACTAGCTATGACGGGAGAAGCTTTGTCTGCTGAGAAGGCACTGGACTACGGGATTGTCTACAAGGTGGTAGAGCCTGAAAAATTGGAAAAAACAACTCAACAAGTCATCAAAAAACTCTCACGTTCTTCTATTAATTCCTTCCGCGCCATCAAAGAATTGGTCTGGAAAAGCCAGTTTGAAGCTTGGGAAGACTATCGTCAGCTAGAATTAAACTTGCAGGAAGAATTAGCCTTCAAGGAAGACTTTAAAGAGGGGGTCATCGCCCATTCTGAACGCCGTCGTCCAAGTTTTTCAGGAAAATAATTTCAAGAATAAATCATTTTATTCAAAAAATATTTGACATTCAAATATATCTTGGATATAATAGCTAGGTCAAACCATCAAAGGAGTATATGTTATGGAGAACATGCAAATTAGTGAATACTTAACTGATATCTTCAACAATGTGATGATTATTGAAGAAAATAGTCTTCGTAGCAGTCGCTTTAGTGATGTTTCGATCAAAGAGATGCATACCATTGATGCTATTGGAACCAGGACAGATGCCACTCCAAGTGATGTATCACGTACTTTGATGGTCACACTAGGCACTGTAACGACCAGTTTGAATAATTTGGAGCGAAAAGGGTACATTGTAAGAGAGCGGTCGACCAAAGATCGCCGAGTCGTGTATCTTCGTTTAACCCATAAGGGGCGGTTGGTTTTCCGTTTGCATCGTCGTTTCCATCAACGCATGATAGCGCAAATCACAGAAGGCATGGATGAAAAAGAATTCGATGTGATGAAACGCGGACTGAGCAATCTCTATAACTTCTTGGAGGACTTGAAATGAGTACCTTCTCGTGTATTCGACAGGTTGCTCACTATGTCCCTCAGCAAGTCATCAGTAATGATGACTTGGCAAAGGTGATGGATACCAATGATGAATGGATTTCATCAAGGACTGGGATTAAGGAACGACACATCTCACAAGGCGAGAACACCAGTGAGTTAGCGACCAAGGTGGCAGAAAGCTTACTGGATAAATCAGGCCTGTCAGCTGAAGAGCTTGACTTTATTCTAGTTGCGACCATTTCACCAGACTCTAATATGCCATCCACGGCAGCGCGTGTGCAAGGAAATATCGGCGCTATCAATGCTTTTGCCTTTGACATTTCCGCAGCTTGTTCTGGCTTTGTCTTTGCCCTTGCGACAGCGGATAAGCTGGTTGCGTCGGGGAGCTATCAAAGGGGACTGGTTATTGGAGCAGAAGTCCTGTCCAAAACCCTTGATTGGTCTGATCGTCGGACAGCAGTACTCTTTGGAGATGGCGCTGGTGGTGTTTTATTGAAGGCAAGTCAAGAACAGCATTTCCTAGCTGAAAGCCTCAATACAGATGGTAGCAAGGGTGGATTGGAATCGGGCTTGACGAAAGTTTCTTCTCCGTTTGCCTCAAGTACAGAAGAGGTCAAACCCTACCTGCAGATGGATGGCAGAGCGATTTTTGACTTTACCATTCGGACGGTATCACAGAGCATCAAGTCTCTTATTGAAGGTCATGGCGAGCCTGACTATCTCTTGTTGCATCAAGCAAATGTCCGCATCTTGGACAAGATGGCCCAAAAAATTGATGTGCCTAGGGACAAGTTTTTGGCCAATATGATGTCCTATGGCAATACCAGTGCAGCCTCTATCCCGATTTTGCTTTCAGAAAGTGTGGCAAATGGGACGCTTGAACTCGGTAGTGGTCAGACCGTTTTACTCAGTGGTTTCGGTGGTGGTCTCACCTGGGGAACCCTGATCATCAAACTCTAGTTAATTGGCTATGGCAACGTAGTTATTAAAAAATATTTTCTTAAAAGGAGAACACTCTCATGGCAGTATTTGAAAAAGTACAAGCAATCATCGTTGAAGAACTTGGTAAGGATGCAGAAGAAGTACAATTGTCAACTTCTTTTGAAGATTTAGATGCCGATTCATTGGATTTGTTCCAAGTCATTTCAGAAATCGAAGACGAATTCGATATCCAAATCGAAACTGAAGAAGGTTTGACAACTGTTGCTGACTTGGTAGCCTACGTAGAAGAACAAACTAAATAGTTTTAGATGCTATGCAAATAGCATTTTTCTAGAAACAATACTTTGATATTCAAAAGGTTGAAATATCAAATTACCTAAGAGAGAATGCTTGTTATTCTCTTGCTTAGGTAATTATTTGAAAATCGAGTGATTACTTAAGCAATAACAAAAGAGGAAATGATGAAAACAAAAATTACTGAATTATTGAACATTAAATACCCTATTTTCCAAGGAGGGATGGCCTGGGTCGCTGATGGTGACTTGGCTGGTGCTGTATCAAATGCTGGAGGGCTTGGCATTATTGGTGGTGGAAATGCCCCCAAAGAAGTGGTTAAAGCCAATATCGACAAGGTGAAAGCTCTGACGGATAAGCCGTTCGGTGTCAATATCATGCTCTTATCGCCTTTTGCGGATGACATCGTTGATCTTGTTATCGAAGAAGGTGTCAAAGTGGTCACTACTGGTGCTGGTAACCCTGGCAAATACATGGAACGCTTCCACGCAGCGGGAATTACTGTTATCCCAGTTGTGCCATCAGTAGCACTTGCTAAACGGATGGAAAAATTGGGTGCGGATGCTGTTGTCGCTGAAGGGATGGAAGCTGGTGGTCACATCGGTAAGTTGACAACCATGACCTTGGTTCGTCAAGTCGTAGATGCGGTTGATATTCCTGTTGTAGCAGCTGGTGGGATTGCTGATGGACACGGTGCAGCAGCAGCCTTCATGCTTGGCGCAGAAGCGATTCAAGTTGGAACACGCTTTGTTGTTGCAAAAGAATCCAATGCCCATCCAAACTTCAAGGAAAAAATTCTCAAGGCGAAAGACATCGATACGACAGTCTCGGCTTCAGTCGTAGGTCATCCTGTGCGCGCCATCAAGAACAAATTGTCCACCGCCTATGCCAAGGCGGAGAAGGATTTCTTGGCTGGAAAGGTTTCAGCAGAAGACATCGAAGTACTGGGAGCAGGAGCTTTGCGCAACGCTGTTGTCGATGGTGATGTGGTCAATGGATCAGTCATGTCAGGGCAGATTGCAGGATTGGTTTCAAAAGAAGAAACCTGTGCAGAAATCTTGGAAGATCTCTACTACGGTGCTGCTAAAATCATCAAAGAAGAAGCTAGTCGTTGGGCTGATGTAGATGCCTAAAACTCTCAGAAAGGAAGAGAAGAAGTGACAAAACGTGCTTTTTTATTCGCTGGTCAAGGTGCCCAAAAATTGGGAATGGCTGCGGATTTGTATGATAAGTATGCCATTGTCAAAGAAACCTTTGACACGGCCAGCCAAATCTTGGGTTATGACTTGCGTGACCTCATTGACAATGACGAGGAAAAGCTCAATCAAACCCGCTACACGCAACCTGCCATCCTAACGACATCAGTTGCCATCGCACGCCTCTTGGCTGAAAAAGGCTACACGCCTGATATCGTGGCTGGTCTATCGCTGGGCGAATACTCAGCGCTGGTCGCTGCGGGTGCCCTGACCTTTGAGGATGCGGTAGCCTTGGTGGCTAAGCGCGGGGAATTCATGGAGACAGCAGCGCCTGTTGGCTCTGGCAAAATGGTGGCCGTCATGAACACTGACCCAGCTCTCATTGAAGAGATTTGCCAACGGGCATCTGAAAAAGGCGTGGTGACGCCTGCCAACTACAATACCCCAGCCCAAATCGTTATCGGCGGTGAAGTGGCTGCGGTGGACTACGCAGTTGAGTTGCTCAAGGAAGCAGGTGCTAAACGTCTCATCCCACTCAATGTGTCTGGACCATTCCATACGGCGCTCCTTAAATCTGCCTCTGAGAAGCTGGCAGCGGAGCTTAAAAAGGTGACCTTCTCAGACTTTGCTCTTCCTTTGGTGAGCAATACTGAAGCCCAAATTATGAGGGTCGAAGATATCAAGTCATTACTAGCGCGTCAGGTTATGGAGCCTGTGCGCTTCTACGATTCGATTGCGACGATTCAGGACTTTGGTGTGGATGAAGTCATCGAGATTGGTCCTGGCAAGGTACTCTCAGGCTTCCTCAAGAAGATTGACAAGACTTTGCCTGCCAAGTCTGTGGAAGATGAAGCTAGCCTTCAAGCCCTTCTAAAAGCCTAAGTGAGGATATCATGGAAATTCAAGGAAAAAATGTTTTTGTAACGGGCTCTACTCGCGGGATTGGTCTTGCGATTGCCCATAAATTTGCTAGTCTTGATGCTAACGTGGTCCTCAATGGCCGCTCTGCTATTGGTCAAGAGTTGCTGAATCAGTTTGCTGATTATGGTGTCAAAGTGGTAGGAATCTCAGGTGACATTTCAGACAGCGCAGATGCCAAGCGAATGGTAGCTGAAGCGATTGAAGCCCTCGGTTCTGTTGACGTGCTGGTCAACAATGCTGGGATTACCAAAGATGGGATGGCTCTTCGCATGACCGAAGAAGACTTTGAAGCAGTCCTCAAGGTCAATCTGACAGGGACTTTCAATATGACGCAAGCAGTCTTGAAACCGATGACCAAGGCCCGAGAGGGAGCTATCATCAATCTGTCCTCAGTTGTTGGGCTCATGGGCAATGCTGGGCAAGCCAACTATGCAGCTTCTAAGGCTGGTGTCATTGGTTTTACCAAGTCCATTGCGCGTGAAGTAGCAGCTCGTAATGTGCGGGTCAATGCCATTGCCCCGGGCTTTATCGAGTCTGATATGACAGCGGTTTTGTCAGATAAGATCAAAGATGCTATGATGGCACAAATTCCGCAAAAACGTTTTGGTCAAGCTAGTGAAGTGGCAGATGTCGCAGTATTTTTGGCTCAACAAGAATACCTGACAGGTCAAGTCATTGCCATCGATGGTGGACTGAGCATGCAGTAACCTATTATTTAAAAAGAAAGCAATTCCATAGGAGAAAATTATGTCAACAAATCGTGTTGTAATCACAGGTTACGGCCTGACGTCCCCAATCGGAAATACCCCGGAAGAATTTTGGAACAGCCTAAAAGAGAGTAAGGTCGGAATCGACAAGATTACCAAGTTTGATACAACTGAGTATAGCGTCAAAAATGCGGCTGAAATCAAGGATTTTCCTTTTGATAAATACTTTGCTAAAAAAGATAAAAACCGTTACGATAACTACTCGCTCTATGCCATGTATGCAGCGGAAGAAGCAGTAGCTAATGCAGGTCTTGATACAGAAGCAGTTGATAAGGATCGCTTTGGTGTGATTTTATCTACTGGTATCGGTGGAATCCTGGAAATCGAAGAGCAAGTCGCTCGGATGAACGAAAAGGGTCCAAAACGGATTCGTCCGATGGCCCTGCCAAAAGCTTTGCCAAACATGGCAGCTGGAAACATCGCCATGCGCGTTGGCGCAAACGGCGTCTGCAAGTGTGTCATCACAGCCTGCGCTTCCTCAAACGATGCACTGGGTGAAGCCTTCCGTGAAATCAAATTCGGTTTCCAAGATGTCATGTTGGCTGGTGGATCAGAAGCGGCTATCACACCTTTTGCAATCGGTGGTTTCCAAGCACTGACAGCTCTTTCTACCACAGAAGACCCAGCTCGTGCATCTATCCCGTTTGATAAGGATCGTAATGGATTTGTCATGGGTGAAGGTTCGGCTGTCTTGGTCCTTGAAAGTTTGGAGCATGCCCAAAAACGTGGTGCAACTATCTTGGCTGAAATCGTCGGTTACGGAAATACCTGTGATGCCTACCACATGACATCTCCACATCCAGAGGGAGAAGGAGCTATCAAGGCTATGAAATTAGCCATCAACGAAGCTGGGATCACACCGAGCGATATTGATTACATCAACGCCCATGGTACATCAACTCCTGCCAATGAAAAAGGGGAAAGCCAAGCCATCGTCAAAGTCTTTGGAACAGAAACACCAGTTTCATCAACCAAATCCTTTACTGGTCACCTCTTAGGTGCAGCAGGTGCAGTTGAGGCAGCAGCAGTTGTGGAAGCCATGAAGCATTCTTATGCGCCAATGACTGCTGGTACGACTGAACTGTCCGACTACATTGAAGCGGATGTTATCTTTGGTCAAGGTCGTGATTTGGACATCCAGTACGCGATTTCAAACACCTTTGGTTTTGGTGGACACAATGCCGTTATTGCCTTCAAACGTTGGGATGGAGAATGATTGAAAATGGAAATCAATGAAATTAAAGATTTGCTGGCCCAGTTTGATGGGTCTAGTCTGCGCGAATTTTCCTATGCCAATCATGGTGAGGAGTTGCGCTTTTCAAAGAATGAACATGCCTTTCCACCAGCTCCTCCCGTAGCTGCGCCAGCAACGGCTGCCTCCCCTGTAGTAGCTAACCCAGCGCCTGTCGCTGAACCCCCATCAACTGATAGCACAACTCCAATTGCGCCAGCAGTCGTAGCAGAAGGGGATACCGTGGAAAGTCCGCTAGTCGGTGTGGCCTACTTGTCGCCTGCACCTGATAAACCGGCCTTTGTGCAAGTGGGAGATAGCGTCAAGAAGGGGCAGACTCTCCTGATCATCGAGGCGATGAAGGTTATGAACGAAGTCCCTGCACCGCGTGACGGTGTCATCACTGAAATCTTGGTGGCTAATGAAGACGTCATCGAATTTGGACAAGGACTGGTGCGCATCAAATGACAATCGATATCAATCAAATCAAAGAAGCTCTGCCACATCGCTACCCATTTCTCTTGGTAGACCGAGTGCTGGAGACTTCAGATGACCAGATCGTGGCTATCAAAAATGTAACCATCAACGAGCCGTTTTTCCAAGGACATTTCCCGCAATATCCTGTCATGCCTGGCGTCCTCATCATGGAAGCCCTGGCCCAGACAGCTGGTGTGTTGGAATTGTCCAAGCCTGAAAACAAGGGCAAACTGGTCTTTTACGCTGGCATGGACAAGGTCAAATTCAAAAAACAAGTGATTCCTGGTGACCAGCTGGTCATGACAGCTACCTTTGTTAAACGCCGTGGCACCATTGCGGTCGTAGAAGCTAAGGCCGAAGTAGATGGCAAGCTTGCTGCGTCAGGCACTCTGACTTTTGCCATCGGGAATTAATCGAAAGGATTAGAATACGGGCTAAGACGGTCGAGATGATAAAATTTCTCCTTCGTTTTGTCCTTTGTATCATAAATATGTTTTCAAAAATTTTAATTGCCAATCGTGGTGAAATTGCGGTGCGGATTATCCGTGCGGCGCGTGAATTAGGAATTGCGACCGTCGCGGTTTACTCAGAAGCAGACCGAGATGCGCTGCATGTAGCCTTGGCGGATGAGGCAGTCTGTGTCGGCCCTGCTCGCTCGACTGACTCCTACCTCAATATGAATCAAATCATCTCGGCAGCTGTCGTAACCGGAGCGCAAGCGATTCACCCAGGCTTTGGTTTTTTGAGTGAAAACTCCAAGTTTGCTACCCTTTGTGAAGAAGTTGGGATTAAATTTATCGGACCTTCTGCCCAGATCATGGACATGATGGGGGATAAAATCAATGCGCGTGCACAGATGATTAAGGCGCAAGTGCCAGTCATCCCAGGTTCTGACGGTGAAGTATTCACCTCTGAAGACGCGCTGGCTATCGCAGACCAAATTGGCTACCCAGTCATGCTTAAAGCCTCAGCTGGTGGTGGTGGTAAGGGAATCCGCAAGGTAACGAGCAAGGAAGAATTGGTCCCCGCCTTTGAGTCGGCCTCGCAAGAGGCACTGGCTGCTTTTGGCAATGGAGCCATGTATATGGAGCGCGTCATCTACCCTGCCCGTCACATCGAGGTACAAATCTTGGCAGACCAGCATGGACATGTGGTCCACTTGGGCGAGCGGGATTGCTCGCTGCAGCGCAATAATCAAAAGGTCCTAGAAGAAGCTCCATCCATTGCTATTGGGCAAACTCTGCGTAACCAAATCGGTCAAGCAGCTGTCCGTGCGGCTGAGTCTGTCGGCTACGAAAACGCTGGAACCATCGAGTTTCTCTTGGATGAGGAAAAGGGCGAATTCTACTTTATGGAGATGAATACCCGTGTCCAAGTGGAGCACCCTGTCACTGAGTTTGTGACAGGTGTCGATATCGTCAAGGAGCAAATCCGTATTGCGGCGGGGGAAAACTTGTCCGTCAGTCAGGACGACATTGTCATAAAAGGGCATGCCATTGAGTGTCGCATCAATGCGGAAAATCCAGCCTTCAACTTCGCACCAAGTCCGGGGACCATCAGTCGGATGCACCTGCCAAGCGGCGGGGTCGGCCTGCGCGTGGATTCTGCCATGTATCCAGGCTATACCATTCCGCCTTACTATGACTCTATGATTGCTAAGGTCATCGTTCATGGGGAAAATCGTTTTGAAGCACTGATGAAGATGCAACGTGCGCTCTACGAGCTGGAAATCGAAGGGGTTATGACCAATACCGACTTCCAATGGGACTTGATTTCGGATGATCGAGTGATTGCAGGAGATTATGATACGGCTTATTTGATGGAAGAATTTTTGCCGCACTATCAGAAAAAATTAAACGAAAAAGAATCAGATTAGGGGCTGAGCTGTTTGCCCAGTCCCTTTTGATTATCTAGAAAAGGAGAGTAAGGATGGCTTTGTTTTCGCGCAAGGATAAGTATATCCGCATCAATCCCAACCGCTCTGTGGTCAATAACACGCCAAGGACTCAGCCAGAAGTACCTGATGAGCTTTTTGCCAAGTGTCCTGGTTGCCAGAAAACCATTTATAAAAAGGATTTGGGGCTGGAAAAGACCTGTGCTGCCTGCGGTTATAATTTCCGTATCACAGCTGCTGAACGTTTAACCTTAACAGTGGATGAAGGCTCTTTTGAGGAACTCTTTACTGGTATCGAGACAACAAATCCTATCAATTTCCCGGGTTATATGGAGAAATTGGTGGAGACGCGCAAGAAGACTGGTCTAGATGAGGCTGTGCTCACTGGGACTGCGACCATCAATGGTCAGAAAATTGCGCTGGGCATCATGGATTCAAACTTTATCATGGCTTCAATGGGGACTGTGGTCGGTGAGAAGATTACCCGTCTTTTTGAGTTAGCGACAGCTGATGCCCTGCCAGTTGTACTCTTTACAGCCTCTGGCGGTGCTCGCATGCAGGAAGGCATTATGTCCCTCATGCAGATGGCCAAAATCTCGGCTGCGGTCAAAAAACATTCCAACGCTGGCCTTTTTTACCTGACGATTCTCACAGATCCAACGACTGGTGGGGTGACGGCCTCCTTTGCTATGGAGGGCGATGTCATCTTGGCTGAGCCGCAGACTTTGGTCGGATTTGCTGGACGTCGGGTCATCGAGTCAACGGTCCGTGAAAACTTACCCGATGATTTCCAGAAAGCTGAGTTTTTACAGGAACATGGGTTTGTCGATGCCATTGTGAAACGTGCTGACCTACGTCAGACCATTTCTAGTCTAGTAGCCATCCACGGAGGGAAGCCATGAGCGATGTAGCAAATATCATCAAGCAGGCACGAGACCAGGCGCGATTAACGACGCTGGACTATGCCGATTTGATTTTAGATGAATTTATTGAATTTCACGGAGATCGCAACTTTCGTGATGACGGTGCCGTTGTCGGTGGTGTCGGTTTTTTAGATGGAGAGCCTGTGACCTTGATTGGTATCCAAAAAGGGAAAAATCTCCAGGATAACCTCAACCGCAATTTCGGTCAACCACATCCTGAAGGGTATAGAAAGGCCCTTCGTCTGATGAAGCAGGCAGAAAAATTTGGTCGCCCCATCATCACCTTTATCAATACGGCTGGGGCTTACCCTGGTGTCGGTGCTGAAGAGCGTGGGCAGGGGGAAGCCATTGCCCGCAACCTTATGGAAATGAGCGATCTCAAGGTCCCAATCATTGCCATTATTATTGGGGAAGGGGGATCTGGTGGGGCGCTTGCCCTTGCTGTGGCAGATAGGGTCTGGATGCTGGAAAACTCCATGTATGCAGTCCTTAGTCCAGAAGGATTTGCCTCCATCCTTTGGAAAGATGGATCTCGTGCCATGGAAGCAGCAGAACTCATGAAGATTACTTCCTATGAATTACTCAAACTTGGAGTAGTGGACAAGGTCATCCAGGAGAACGGCTACTTTGCTAAAGAAGTGGCAGCGCAAATCAAGACAGACCTCAAAGAAACCTTTGCCCAGCTGAAAAAGCTGCCAGTCGATCAACTGACAGCGGAGCGTTATGCACGCTTTAGAAAATATTAAACGGAATG
>CAUTON010000020.1:0-17289 GCA_963539895.1 uncultured Streptococcus sp.
GTCATGTGGTCGTTGGTCACGATGATGCCGTTGGACTTGACGTACTTGATGGCCTTCCAAGCGAACTCAAGGGCGGTTTGCTCTTGCTCAGAAGGTTTGCGCTCGGTCACCACTTGCCAGTCTGCTGGGCTTTCTTTGACCACGTCTTGGTTTTGCACCAGGAGGCCGCCGACCACGCCTGTGTACTCAGCTTCCACTTCGCTCGCGTCTTGCGCATCGAAGGGCAGTTGTAGGATACGCAGGTTTTTCTTTTTATTGGTCAAAATGGCTAACGCTTCCTCAGAGTAAGACGGTGCGATGATGATTTCCAGGAAAATCGGGTGCATCTTCTCTGCTGTCGCTGCGTCCACCTCACGGTTAAGGACGACAATGCCGCCAAAGATAGACACTGGGTCCGCCTCGTAGCAGTAATCCCAAGCCGTCTCGATGTCGTCAGCTTGACCGATACCACAAGGGTTCATGTGCTTGAGGGCCACCACGGTCGGACGGTCCTTGAAGTCACGGATGATGCGGATAGCCGCGTCAGCGTCACGGATGTTGTTGAAAGAGAGATCTTTTCCGTTGAGCTGCTTGGCAGAGGCGATGGAGTAGTCCGTTGGCAGGGCTTTTTGGTAGAAGTCTGCGTCTTGTTGCGGATTTTCCCCGTAGCGCATAGGTTGTTTGAGGTCGTAGGTGATTGTGAGTTTTTCAGGTTTTGTTTCACCAACTTGTTCTGTGAAGTATTCTGCAATTAAAGCATCGTAAGCTGCTGTGTGACGGAAAACTTTTGCTGCCAAGCATTGGCGAGTTTCAAAGCTTGTTTCACCATTAGCTGACAATTCATCCAAAACAACAGCGTAATCAGCTGGGTCAACGACAACTGTGACACTAGCGTGGTTCTTGGCCGCTGAACGCAGCATAGATGGGCCGCCGATGTCGATGTTTTCAACCGCCAAATCGTAGGTCACGTCTGGTCGGAGAATGGTCTCCTTGAAGGGATAGAGGTTGACCACGACCAGGTCAATGAGCTCGATGTCGTTGTCACGAGCCGCCTGGAGGTGGGTGTCCAGGTCACGACGAGCCAGAAGGCCGCCGTGGATGTTAGGGTGGAGGGTCTTGACGCGACCGTCCATCATCTCAGGGAAGCCCGTCACGTCGTCGATGGCGATGGTGGCAATCCCAGCATTGTCCAGGGCCACCTTGGTGCCGCCTGTTGAGATGATCTCCCAACCCAGGTTTTTAAGTTCTTGGGCAAATTCAACGATGCCCGACTTGTCGGATACCGAGATTAAAGCGCGTTTAGTTGTCATGTTTTTCCTTTCTTTTTTGATACTTTCCTTAAGTAGTGCGGACGGCAGCGACTTCTTCCGGAATTCCATGCCTAACTTTTAAGCCTAAAGTCTTAAAAGTTCCGAAACAGTGAAGCGCTAGCCTCACTGTTTTTCACTACGGCGAAAAGTATCGATTGGGGCAAGCCTGCGGCTTGCTGGCGGTGCGGGGAGTTTTATTTCTCTGCCACACCGAGTTTTCTCAACACCTCTGGATAGAGCTGGTACTCCGCTTCATGGATGCGGGTTTCAAAGGTGTCCAGGGTGTCGGTTGCGAGGCGTGGCACGCGCACTTGTTGGATGATTTGGCCGGTGTCGACGCCTGAGTCCACCCAGTGGATGGTGACGCCAGACTGGTCCACGCCGGCTTTCCAGGCATCATCAATACCGTGGGCACCTGGAAATTCAGGCAGGTAGGCTGGGTGGATGTTGATGATGCGGCCTTCGTAGGCAGAAAGTAAGGTTGGCCCCACGATTTTCATGTAGCCAGCCAGGCAGACTAAGTCAATCTGATGCTCCTCCAGCAGCTGGACGATTTTTTCCTCATAGGCTGCCTTGGTCTCAAACTCTTTGAGCTCAAAAGCGACAGCGGGAACGCCAAGCTTTTCCGCACGCTCCAGGACATAGGCATCCCTATGGTCTGAAAAGACGAAAGCAACCTCAAACTGCTCTGCGATGATCTGGAAATTGGACCCGTTGCCAGAGGCAAAAACGGCAATTCGCTTTGTCATTATTTAATCACCACACTTGCGTCAGCTTTTTTCACTATGCGACCAATTTCATAGACAGGCTCGTCCAGGAGTTCCTTGACGCGGTCCACGTTTTCGGGTTTGACCGCCAGCATGAGGCCAATCCCCATATTGAAGATTTCAAACATTTCTTCGTGTTTGATCTCGCCGTATTTTTCCAAAGCCTTGAAAATCGGCAAAACTGGCACTTGGCTCTCGTCAATCTCAGCCGCCAAATCGTCCGCAAACATACGAGGGACATTCTCGATGAAGCCGCCACCCGTGATGTGGGCGATACCGTTGACCAGTTCTTCCTTGATTAATGGCAGAGCAGCCTTGACGTAGATGCGGGTTGGCTCAAGCAGGACATCCTTGAGTTTTTTACCTTCCAGCTCAGGCAGAATTTCCTCACCTGTGTAGTCCGCAAAGACACGGCGGACGAGAGAGTAACCATTTGAATGGATACCGCTTGAAGCCAGACCCAAGAGGACATCGCCTTCAGCCACTTTTGAGCCGTCGATGATTTGGGATTTTTCAGCCACCCCGACTGCAAAGCCAGCCAGGTCGTAGTCGTCTTCGCCGTACATGCCAGGCATTTCAGCCGTTTCTCCGCCGATAAGGGCAGCACCTGATTGCACGCAGCCTTCCGCAACACCTGCAACGACTTGCTCCAGCTTGGCTGGTTCGTTTTTGCCCGTAGCCACATAGTCCAGGAAGTAAAGGGGTTCTGCGCCGGCTGCGATGATGTCGTTGACACACATGGCAACGCAGTCTTGACCGATGGTGTCGTGTTTATCATATTTGATAGCCAGCATGAGCTTGGTGCCAACACCGTCCGTCCCCGAGATGAGGACAGGCTCTTTGACACCCGTCTGGCTGAGGTCAAACATGCCCCCAAAACCACCAAGAGCCCCCATGACACCCGCACGCTCTGTACGCGCCACGTGTTTCTTGATGCGCTCAACAACTTCGTAACCAGCTTCAACGTCGACACCCGATTGTGCATAAGCATTTTTAGACATAATATTTACCTTTTTTCGTTTTACTCTCAATGAGAAATAGATTGCGACGACAGTGTGTCGTCCTATCTTTATGAGGTGGGATAATAGTCCCTGCCCTCTGTTTTTTATTAAGTTCAGCGGCCAAGACGCAGTGGTTGACTGGACTCTACTACGCTGATAAATCAGCTTTTACAGTCCTAGTCAACTATGCGGAGGTGGGACGACAAAATCGAAGACTCTGTCTTACCGATTTTTGTCCCACTCTCTTGTCAATCACTGTCAACTTGGTGACAAGTTCTTTGAAAATAGCAGGGCTTTACTTTTGATTTTCCGGATAAAAACTAATTTTCTCATCCAAGCTACGCAGGTATTCTTCCTCGTAGTCGTAGAGGGGCGTTGGGTATTCCCCATCAAAGTAGGCCACGCAGAGGCCACCGTTTGGTGCATCCGTATCAAGACCGATAGAGTCAATCAGCCCGTCGATGGACAGGTAGGTCAGGCTGTCTGCCCCGATAATCTCACGGGTTTCTTCGACCTTGTGATTGGCCGCAATCAATTCCTTGCGGGTCTGGATGTCAATCCCGTAGAAACATGGGTAGGCCAGGGCCGGGCTCCCGATCGCCACGTGGACTTCGGCTGCGCCAGCCTCTTTCAAAAGCTGCACGATGCGGCGAGAGGTCGTCCCACGAACAATGGAGTCGTCGATCATGACCACGCGTTTGCCCTTGACCACGCCAGACACGGCAGACAGCTTCATGCGCACGCCTTGCTCACGCAGCTCCTGAGTCGGCTGGATAAAGGTCCGCTGGGTGTACTGGTTTTTGATGAGACCCATCTCGTTTGGCAGGCCTGATTCTTCGGCAAAGCCCATGGCTGCGCTGAGTGACGAGTTTGGCACACCGACCACGATGTCAGCCTTGTGTTTAAATTCTCGCGCCAGCTGTGCTCCCATGCGCTTACGAGCGGTGTGGACATTGACCCCGTGAATAGTCGAGTCAGGACGGGCAAAATAGATGTACTCCATAGAGCAAATGGCCAGCTGAGTGTCAGTAGTGTAGGCGTCGTACTGAATGCCATTATCATCGATGACCACTACTTCACCGGGCTTGACATCGCGAATCCACTCAGCACCGACCACTTCAAAGGCACAAGTTTCAGAAGAAACCACGATCGCACCATTTTTCATTTTCCCAATAGAAAGTGGACGAAAACCATTCGGATCCAGCGCCGCTATCAGCTTATCTTCCATCATGAGGAGGTAGGCAAAGCCTCCCTTGACCGTATTCAGCGCTTCTTTGACCTTGCCCATAAAGCTTGGATTATGACTCCGACGGATGAGATGCATGAGAATTTCGGTATCAGATGATGCATTGAAAATTGCACCTTGCTTCTCTAGTTCTGCGCGTAAAGATGTTGCATTTGTCAAATTGCCATTATGGCAAAGTCCAAATTGTCCATCGTGAAATTTATAAAGAAAAGGTTGAATATTGCGGATATCTGCTGCACCAGCTGTCGCATAGCGGACGTGTCCAATGGCCGCCTGTCCGGACAAATTTTCAAGATCAGCCGGATTTTTGAAGACTTCTGAGAGAAGCCCCATGTTGCGATGCCCTCTCAAGACACCTTGATCGTTGGAGACAATTCCAGCTCCTTCTTGCCCACGGTGTTGCAGACTATGGAGACCAAAATAAGTCACCTGAGCCGCCTGTGGATGTCCCCAGATACCGAAGACACCGCATTCTTCGTTAAGAGATTTTACTTCGTACATTTTAAATACCTTTATTTTGATAGTTTCCTTAAGTGATGAGGACGCAAGCAACCGACTGCGTCGTTTCATTGCTTATTTTTGAGCCTCTTCGCTTTCTTATTTCAAAGCTCAGACCTGAAATAGTCCACCGGACTATTTCACTCTCAAAAATTCCCAGTGAAAGCATTAGTGCTTTCACTTTCATCAAGGCGGAAACTATCTTTGGGTGAGCTCTCTACGTTCGCTCGTTTTAAATCAAAATTGAATCTTCCTTATTTCCTAGTGAAATAAGCCACTGCGCTTGCAAAGAGGGCTTGGTCTTTGTTGCCTGGGATGTTTTGGAAGAGGCCGTTTTCGTAACGTTCAGAGTGGCCCATCTTCCCGATGATTTGGCCATTCTTGCTGGTGATGCCTTCGATGGCATTGACTGAGCCGTTTGGATTGTAGCGGCTGTCCATGCTTGGTTTGCCGTCAAAGTCCACGTACTGGCTAAAGATTTGGCCGTTGTCACGGAGCTCTGCAAATTCCTCAGGGGTTACGACAAATTTTCCTTCCCCGTGTGAAACTGGGATGGCATGCACATCGCCGACGGATACGCCAGCCAACCATGGAGAGTTGGTGTTGGCGATGCGGGTTTCGACCATCTTGGCCACGTGCTGGTTGGCATCGTTGTAGAAGAGGGTCGGAGAGGTCTCGCCCGCATCCTCGAAGTTACCGTAAGGCAGGAGCCCAGATTTGACCAGGGCTTGGAAACCATTACAGATACCGATGATGAGACCGCCTTTTGCGATAAAGCTGTCAATGGCTGCGCGGACTTTTTCGTTGAGCAGGATGTTCACGATGAACTTGGCAGAACCATCTGGCTCATCCGCTGCGGAAAAGCCCCCTGCAAAGAAGATGATGTTGGCCTTGGCAATGTTGTCAACCATGGTGTCAACAGAAGCCTGAATAGCTGCTTCGCTCAGCGTCACAAATGGTACCAGGTTGACGGCTGCGCCAGCTTGTTCAAAGGCCTTGGCAGAGTCGTACTCGGAGTTGGTCCCTGGGAAGACTGGGATGTAAACCAGCGGTTTGTCGATGGTTTCTTGAGCCTTGATGACCGCGTTTGAAGCGATGGCTGGCACGTCTTCGATATCTTGGTTTTGGTCAAATGTGGTTGGGTAAACAGCTTCCAATTTGCCTTCAAAGGCAGCAAGGAGTTTGTCGCCAGCCAGGTTGACACCATTGACAGTGACTGTAAAGTCTGCGGTGGTTTGACCGATTTTGACTGCGTCAGCAATCTCCTCAGCTGATGTGAAGACAAAGCCACCCAGCTGGGCTGTCAAGCTACTGTCAAGCTCTGCGATTTCTACAGCAACACCGATACGGTTACCAAAGGTAGCCAGCGCCAGTGACTCGATGACACCACCATATTTGACGGCAGAGGCAGACGTCACGGTGTGGGCTTGTTGGATGGCCTCAAACTTGGCAAAGTTAGCCTTAATCAGGTTAAAGTCGATGTCCTCAGAGATGGCCTGACCTGGGATGTAGTAGATGTTTTCGCCAGCAGCCTTGAACTCTGGAGAGAGGACCTTGGTGCTGTCAGCCGTTGTCACTCCAAAGGCAACCAGAGTCGGTGGCACGGTCAGCTCCTCAAAGGTACCAGACATGGAGTCCTTACCACCGATAGATGGCAAGCCCAGCTGGATTTGGGCTTCGATAGAGCCAAGCAGGGCTGAAACAGGCTGTCCGAAGCGCTCTGCTTGCTTGTCCATGCGCTCGAAGTACTCTTGGTAAGAGAAGCGAGCCTTGGACCAGTTGGCACCAGCAGCCACCAGGCGGGCTGTCGCTTCGACAACGGCGTAGACTGCTCCGTGGTATGGTGACCACTCAGCGATGTAAGGGTTATAACCTTGCGCCATGACAGAAGCTGTCGTCGTCACGCCATTTTGCACTGGCAATTTCTGCACAGAAGCTTCCGTTGGCGTGATTTGGTAGCGACCTCCGATTGGGTGGTTGACGGTTGAGCGACCGACAGAAGAGTCAAAGATGGTCTGCAGACCCTTTTGAGATGCGTGGTTGAGGTCAGACAGGACTGCAACAGCATCTGCTTCAAGGGTCGCAGCTGATGTAGTGCGGGCTTCTGGGAGGTTGACAGACTTGTCAACGACCTTGGCATCCACCACCACACGGACACCATTGGTATCCAAGAAGCTGCGCTCGATATCCACGATGGTTTGACCGTTCCAGGTCATGACCAGGTTTGGTTTCTCAGTGACGGTTGCCACCACAACAGCGTCGATATTTTCCTTGGCACATTCAGCGATGAAGGCGTCCGCATCTTCTGGACGCACCACAACTGACATGCGCTCTTGGGACTCAGAGATAGCGATTTCAGTCCCGTTGAGACCCTGGTACTTGAGTGGCACCTTGTCCAGGTCGATTTCCAGACCGTCCGCCAATTCACCGATGGCCACACAGACACCGCCCGCTCCGAAGTCGTTTGATTTCTTGATGAGACAGGTCACTTCGCCATTGCGGAAAAGGCGTTGAATCTTGCGCTCTTCAATGGCATTCCCTTTTTGGACCTCAGCGCCAGCGGTTTCTACAGACTGAGCCGTCTGTACCTTAGACGAACCAGTCGCTCCGCCGACACCGTCACGGCCTGTTTTGCCACCCAGCAGGATGACCACATCACCAGCCGCTGGTTTTTCACGGACCACATTGTCCTTAGGCGCAGCACCGACCACAGCCCCCAGCTCCATGCGTTTGGCCACAAAGCCTGGGTGGAAGTACTCTTTGACATAGGTGGTTGCAAGGCCGATTTGGTTTCCGTAGGAAGAATAGCCGTGCGCCGCAGTTTTCGAGATGACTTGTTGCGGCAATTTGCCAGCGCGGGTCTCTGCGATTGGCGTCGTGATGTCGCCCGCGCCAGAAATACGCATGGCCTGGTAAACGTAAGAACGCCCTGACAATGGGTCACGGATGGCCCCACCGATACAGGTCGCAGCCCCACCGAAGGGCTCGATTTCTGTCGGGTGGTTGTGGGTTTCGTTTTTAAACATGAGGAGCCAAGGCTCTTTGACGCCGTTGACATCCACTTCGATTTCCACTGAGCAAGCGTTGATTTCGTCTGACACTTCCATGTCATCCAGACGGCCATTGGCACGCTCGTAGCGACCAAAGATAGTCGCCATGTCCATAAGGGTCTGCGGTTTTTCGGTACGACCCAGCTCATCACGCATAGCGATGTATTTGTCGTAGGTGGCTTGCAATTGTTTTTGGAATTTGGACGCTGAGAAGTCAATGTTTTTCAGCTCAGTCTCAAAGGTGGTGTGGCGACAATGGTCGGACCAGTAAGTGTCCAAAACTTTGAGCTCGGTTTCTGTCGGCACGCGTCCGATGGATTTGAAATAATCCTGGATGAAGACCAAATCGTCCACTTCCATAGCCAAGCCCTGCTCTGCCTTATAGCCCGCAAAGTCCTCAGCTGTGAAGCTTTCAAAGAAATCCAAATTTGGAATGGTCTTGTCAGACTCTGAGAAATCATGGTGGGCAATGCCAACCGTGATGTCCTTGAAGCGAGAGTCCACTGGATTGAGCAAGTAGTTTTTGACAGCAACAAGCTCATCAGCTGTGATGTCCTTGTTGACCAGGTAAAGCTGAGCTGTGTTGACTGTCGCGTTACCCTTTGAGCCCAAGAGCAAGAGGGCTTCCTGGGCAGAAGCCGCACGCTGGTCAAACTGACCAGGCAGGCTCTCGATGGCAAAGAAAGCGTAGTTAGCTAGCTCTGCTTGCACAGCTGCCTCGTCCAAGAGAGTGTCGGTCACCTGCTCTGAGAAGATATGCTTCTCAGCACGCGCCACCAGCTCATCCTCCAAGTCAAAGACATCGTAGACCTGCACGATGCGCAAACCTGACAAGCTCTGCAGCTGCAAATTATGCGTCAGCTCTCTTACCAAGGCCTCTGATTTAATACCAAAATGTTCTTTTTTCTCAACGAAAATACGTTTATCCATTTTAAATCCTTTATCTTTTTTGATGTTCTCATTATGTAGTGAGGACGGCAGCAAACCTCTGGTTTCTGGTTTTTTGGTTTTTGAGACCTGGGTTCAAAAACTCCCTGACGGCGGAGAACATCATGTGTTAGCTCACTGCGTTCGCCTTAGTCCAGTTCCTTCAACTTCTCAAGTACAATTTGATAGACATCGGTCAAATTGCCCAAATCGCGACGGAGTAAAAAGGTCTGGGAGACCTTTTTAGCCTTCGCCCTTAAAACCAAAAAGGCGATGTTTTTCGAGCAGAAATCTTGAGATAATCTAATTTAAAGTCTGTAATTTATCCAGCACCACTTGATAGACATCCGTTAAGCCACCAAGATTTCTCCGAAAAACATCCTTGTCCATGTGGTTGCCGTCAGCATCCCAGAGGCGGCAGTTATCTGGTGAAAATTCATCCGCCAAAATGATGTTGCCCTCAGTATCTTTCCCAAATTCCAGTTTGAAGTCAATCAGTTTAAGTCCAATTTGGCTGAACCAATCTTTCAAAAGCTCATTGATACGGCGCGTTTCTTCCTTCAGATAGGCGATTTCTTCGTCATTTGCAATATTGAGGAATTTTACATGTTCATCATTGATGAAAGGATCATCCAAATCATCATTTTTGTAGTAAAATTCTACGATTGGAGTCGCAAGTTCAATGCCCTCATCGACGCCGAAACGTTTGGAGAAAGACCCTGCTGTCACATTACGCAGAACTACTTCCAGAGGGATAATATCCACTTTCTTATTGAGCTGCTCCGTATCTGAAATTTGCTCAATAAAGTGAGTCTTGACCCCTGCCGCATTCAATTTTTCGAAAATAAAAGACGAAATCTGATTATTCAGCACTCCCTTTCCCTCGATGGTCTCCTTACGAGCGCCATTGAGCATGGTGGCTTGGTCTTTGTAGACCGATTTAATCACATTTTCGTCGTCTGTGCTATAGATATCTTTCGCTTTTCCAGCATAAATTAACTGATTGGACATGATTTTTCGCCTTTCATCATTTTTCTACCTAATTATATCACAGGGATTATTAAAAATAAATAATTTACTGATTATTATCTGAAAACAAAAAGAAACGTCCGTTTTTTACGAACGTTTCTTGAAAATACGTCTAATAACTCTGAAAATATTTTGGAAATTCCAAACTACTTAGTGAGACAAAAATTCAACTAATTTTTCAATCGTATCAATTTGATCCACCGCATCATCTGGGATTTCTGTATCAAATTCTTCTTCAACCGTCACAATGAATTCCATCACCTCGACAGAATCATCTGCCAAACCGTTGGAAATGGACAAGTCTGGACTTATTTGGAATTCATCTCCCTTTAAGTCCTTTAAAATCGCTTCAATTTTTGCGTATACTTCTTGATTCATCTTATTCCTCCACTTTTGAAAATTCTGCTACTGATTTATTGACGACATCAGTTTCTAGCATGACCCGCACTTGACGAATAGCACCTAAAATTGCCCGTGCATCGCTCGAACCATGCGCCTTCACAACTGGGGCTTGAAGCCCTAATAGTACCGCTCCACCACCTTCTGAGTAATCCAGTGATTTCTTCAGCACGCGCAAACTGTCCTTCAAGAAAAGATAGCCTATTTTCGCCTTCCAACCACCACCTTCGATAGCAGTTTTGAGTTGACCCATAATGCCCAGACCCGTTCCCTCGATAGATTTGAGAACTGCATTCCCTGTAAAACCATCTGTCACGACCACATCGGCCACACCATTTAGCAGCTCACGCGCTTCAACATTGCCAACAAAGTTGATACTTGGCTCATTAGATAAGAGAGCAAAGACCTCCTTGCGCAGCGGATCGCCTTTGGTTTCCTCCGTTCCATTATTGAGAAGTCCGACTCGTGGATTTTGGATGCCGCGGACATTTTCTGCATAAAATGAGCCTAGAATAGCGTACTGGTGTAGATGCTTAGCAGAGTTTTCGGCGTTGGCACCTAGGTCCATCATATCAAATCCCTTACCATCAGATGTTGGCAAAGTAGACATGAGTCCAGGCCGATCAATATGCTTGATACGCCCGACCACAAAGATACCCGCAGCCAGAAGTGCTCCCGTATTGCCTGCAGAGAGGACTGCATCAGCTTTCCCATCCTTGACTGCTTTCGCTGCCAAGACCATAGAAGCCTCTTTCTTACGACGAATGGCTTTGACAGGCTCATCATCAGAGTTAATTTTTTCAGTCGTATGGACAATGCTGACCCGCTCAGTAGCTGTCAGGTACTTTTTGATTTTTTCTTCATCTCCATAGAGTTGAATTTCGATATCTGGAAAGGCAACAAGAGCCTGATTGACCCCTTCTACGATTTCCTTAGGAGCATGGTCGCCCCCCATTGCATCGACTGCAATTCGCTTCATTTTTCTTCCTCTTCTTTCTTCATCAATTGGCCCCAAGAGCCCAAGTCGTCAATGAACTTCTTAGACTTCAAGTGGAGACCAACATACTCGTCATATAGCTGATCAATAAATAATCGCAACTTGCGCTTCATCTCATCCTTGATGGAGATGGTTTCCAACTCCTCAAAGGAAATCCCCTGAAACTGATCCAAAAGGTAAGGCACGTTTGGATCCAAATGGGAACGTCGCTCATCCTCCTGATAATGTTGCGGACACAAGACTCCGCTATACTTATAGGAATAGTCAAAAGGTAAGCCCACTCGGTGGCAAAAGATGCACTCGTGAAAGTTCAGCGTCACCCCAAACCGCCCCAGTAGCTGAACTTCAAAGATATTGGTCAAAATCTCATAGTCCAGTCCAGACTCCATCAACTCCAGCGTTTTCTCCAAAAAAGCAAAGAGGGCTGCATCATTTACCTTATCCTGCACGACCGCATCCGCCAAGGACAGGATATAAGAAGCATAGCTGAGCTTAAAGATGTCCTGATTGATAGCCTTAAAGGACTCCACCTGCTGGTAGTCTTCAATATAGGAAAGCCCATCCTCATTGATTTTCAAGATATAGTCGGCCAGAGTCAAGGGTTGAATCCCCGCCAATAATTTAGAATTGCTGGCATGTTTCACGAAAAACATTCGTTTGCCAGCTTGCTCGGTGAATATCTTGACCAGTTTGTCATCTTCTCGGTAGTTGCGATTGTATAAGACCAGCCCCCGTGTCTGTACGCGCTCCATCAGGCTTCCATGAACTCCTTAAGTCGCTTCATAGCCTCACGGATACTCTCCATGCTAGCAGCGTAGGAAATCCGCACAAACCCCTCGCCATATTGGCCAAAGGCTGCACCAGGGATAAAGGCCACCGCCTTCTGGCGGGCAAAATCCTGCAAGAAGCTAAAGGAATCTTGGTTATAGCCATCTGGAATCTTGGCAAAAATGTAGAAAGCACCGTCTGGCTTGATGATTTTAAATCCCAAGTCCGTCATCTTCTCGATGATGTAGTCACGGCGCACGATGTACTCGTCCCGCATGGGCGCTGCGTCGTCTTTACCATTCTTCAAGGCTTCAAGGGCTCCGTACTGGGCAGACGTTACCGCAGCTGTGACCAGATATTGATGACTCTTGATCAGCTGAGCTGTGATGGCTGCTGGCGCCATAATGAGACCAATCCGCCAACCTGTCATGGCATGGGACTTGGACAAACCTTGGATAAGTATGGTCTGCTCTGGAATAAATTCCGCAATGGAAGTATGTGGCTGCCCTGTATAGGTCAACTCCGCATAAACCTCATCAGACAGGACAAAAATTGGATATTTTTTCAAAACTTCAGCAAAAGCCTTAATTTGCTCCCGTGAATAGGTCACACCCGTTGGATTGGTTGGATAGTTGAGGATGACCGCCTTGAGCTTGTCTCCTTGAGCGATGATAGCCTCTTCTAGCGCTTCTGGTGTCAATACAAAGTCGTTAGCAGTCGTATCGATTTCAACGATATCAGCTCCCATCATATTGACAATCGGCTCATAGCCTGGATAAGCAGGCGCAGGTAAAAGAACAGTATCCCCAGGTTCTAAGATTGCTACTAGGGATGCGGACAAGGCTTCTGTCGCACCAATAGTGACCAAAATCTCCCCATCCGCCTCATAGGATAAATTGTATTTTTCCTTGACAAAGTCTGCCGCAGCCTGACGCAATTCCAAAAGTCCGGCCATGCCTGTATAGCGACTCTGATTCTCGTCGATCGCCCGCTTAGCTGCTTCCTTGACATGATCAGGCGTTGTAAAGTCAGGCTCTCCCAAGGTTAATTTTAAAATTCCTGGAATATCCGAAATTGACTGATCAAATTGACGAATCATTGACACTTCAATCCGGCCTAAATTTTTATTAAAACGATTACTTAAATCCATACCTTACCTCGCAATTTTCTTATTCTTATTATAACCCAATTTTCAGAAAATTGTTGATAAAAAGAAATAAGAAAAAGCTAGAATATCTAGCTTCCCTATTATTTAGTAACTGAGGTCTCAAAAAGCGGTGACAATGGACGTTTTTCGTGAATCCGAACAATCGCATCCGCCAACAAGTCTGCTGTTGAGATTTTTTCAATTTTGTCAATCAAGCGTTCTTCTGGAATCTCAATCGTATCCAAAACAACTAATTTTTTGATAGCAGATTTCTGGATATTGTCCATGGCAGGTCCAGACAAAACAGGGTGTGTACAAGAAGCGTAGACTGCTGTCGCTCCAGCTTCCGCCAATGCATCTGCCGCATGGCAAATGGTTCCAGCTGTATCAATCATATCATCAATCAAGATACAAGTCTTACCCTCTACATTCCCGATGATATTCATCACTTCTGATGTATTCATCTTATCAACTGATCGACGTTTATCAATAATCGCAATTGGTGTCTTGAGGAATTGAGCCAACTTACGAGCCCGCGTTACACCACCATGGTCAGGCGACACTACGACATAGCCATCTCCGACCATTCCACGACGCTCAAAATAATCCGCAATCAATGGTGCACCCATCAAATGATCTACAGGAATGTCAAAGAATCCTTGAATCTGAGCTGCGTGTAAATCAATGGTTAAGACCCGATTGACACCAGCCACTTCCAACATATTAGCTACCAATTTTGACGTGATTGGCTCACGAGCACGTGCCTTCCGGTCCTGACGTGCGTATCCATAATAAGGAATAACAACATTTACTGACTCAGCAGATGCCCGTTTCAACGCATCTACCATAATCAAAATTTCCATTAAATGTTCATTTACAGGTGAACTAGTAGATTGGAGAATATAAACGTGACTACCACGAATGGATTCTTCAATATTAACCTGGATTTCACCATCTGAAAATTGACGAACTGATGACTTTCCGAGAGAAAGCCCTATTTTTTTTGCAACCTTAGCAGCCAACTCCTGGTTGGATGACAAGGCAAACAATTTTAAGTCAGAAAACGCCATGACGACCTCCATTTTTTTATACAAACCTATTTTAAACCTTTTTAACGCAATTTTCAACCATAATAAAAACGTGGTTTCCCACGTTTTCTACTATTCTTATTGATAAATATAAACAACATTTGATTCGTTTGCAGGATTGAACCAACCGCGGTAGTTACCAACGGCCATATTACCAGCATAGTTCGATTCCATTACTTGAATTTGTGAACCATTCACTGCAGTAACGTAAGCCACGTGACCGTAGTAACCATCCATCCAAACCATGACAGCACCTACGCGAGGAGAGTAGCCAATGCTATGTCCTGCTGCTTGAGCGCTTGCAGGCCACTGGTTAGCATTACCCCAACTATTTCCAACCCAAGCCGCTTGTTGTTTAACTCCCCAAGTACATTGACCGACCGGGTAAGTATTGCCTGAAGTTGAATAAGTTACTGTCGTTGTTGTGGTAGAAGTAGAGCTAGATGCAGTAGAAGCTGTGCTAGTCGAAGCTGTGCTAGTCGAAGCTGTGCTAGTCGAAGCTGTGCTAGTCGAAGCAACTGGCGTAGCGGCCGTTGATGTTGATGCTGTTGATGTAGAAGTGGTCACGGTTGATGTGGTTTGAGCTGCCGCTGCCGCTTGTGCTGCTTGAGCTGCCGCTGCCGCTTGTGCTGCTGCCACTGCTTGAGCTGCTGCTTCTGCAGCCTCTTTTTTCTCTACTAAAGCTGCTTTTTCATCTTCTGCAGTTGCCAATTCTGCAGCAAGATTTAATTTAGCTACTTCCAAAGCTGCCTTTTGAGTTTCCAACTCTGCAGAATCTTCAGCTAACTTTTGTTGATTTTCCCAGATTGTATTGATAGCTTCTTGGTTAGCTTCTTGTTTTTCAGCAAGTGCTTCCTTATCAGCTTCTTGTTGTGTCAACATTTCGTTGTTTGCTTCAACGATTTGACGCATTGCATTTACACGAGACACCGCATCAACGATTGATGAAGAATCCATAATCGTATTGATGTAGCTTGTTGCTGTATTGTCTGTCTGTGCGCTACGAGCTTGTTCATCAAGCGCTTCATCACGAGCAATGATATCTGATGTCAAGGTATTGATTTCTTCTGCTAACGCTTCAGATTCAGCTTCCAACTTTTCGTTCTCCGCTGTCAATTCCTCTTGCTCTGCAACGATCGCATCAACCTTAGCTTGAACTTCATCAACTTCAGCTTGGGCTTCAGCTTGCGCTGTCGTCAAAGAAGCAATCTCCGCATCTTTCGCAGCAATTTGACTATCTGTATCATCTGCACTAACAACACTGTTGCTTACGATTCCGATGTTTGGAAGAAGGAATGCACTCAACACTAATGTAGCAAGAATTTTTTTATTCATAATTACAATAAAACTCCTATAAACTTGATAACGGTACTAGTATATCAAAAAAATCGCGCTCCTATGTTACGCGATTATTACAGTTCTATATCTTGTTTGTGATGCCATAACACTTATTGAGCAATGGTTGCAACACAAGTAATAGAAGGCTATTGAATAGCAAAGAGGGTGCTAAATTATAGAAAACAAAAATATACATCGACAAGTTTGTCAACCCAAAAAGTCTACCCAATAGAAATGCAACAAAATCAAAAATAAAAATAACAACTAGCAACAAGAGCTGATTGGTCCACTTTTTAAAAAGAAGATGACGGTAAAAATAATACATCACACCAACGACAAGTGGAAATAAAAGTGTCGCCAGTCCTACAATTTCAAAATAGTAAATATCATACAGCAAACCAAAAAGAGAAAACAAAGCGATTGCATAAGCACTTGATAAATACAAAGTTGAAAAGATGCCAATCATCAATAGCAAGTGACTTGTAATAAAGATTGTCCCAGGTGCAAGATTCGTTGCAAAAGTTGTAATTTGCATATCAAGTAAAAATGCACCAGCCAGCAAAAAAATCGACCAAATATTATAAAATCGTTGAAACATTACTCATTCTCCACAATTACAACAGAATATAAATTAGAAAAATCAGCCGCTGGAGTAACAAAGACCTGAACAGATAGGTCTTTACTGCTCGTTTCAACAAGGTTGACAGTCCCTACTAAGAGATTAGAAGGAGTATTTCCTCCTAAGTCACTCGTCACAACAGTATTTCCACTTTCGATTCCTTCAGTAGAATTTAACTGAGATATAATAAAACTACCCGTTTCAGTATCGTATCCATTTAAAATGCCATAAAGCGTTGAAGAATTTGTAGAAATTTTTACAGGAATTTTCAATGATTCATCAGAATTTGTCAATAAAGAAACATCAGAAGAAGCTGAATAAGCTGACTCCACAACTCCCACCAATCCACCATTAGCAAGAACCAACATTCCTTCTGTCACACCATTGTCGCTCCCCAAATCTACTGTAATTTCATTCATCCATGATAATGAACTCCGATCCAATACCAAGGCAGTATTTGTGACCTTATCAGCATATTTTTCGGTCAATTCCAGACTAGCGCGCAAAGACTCATTTTCTTTCTCCAGAGAATCATTTTCAGAAGTTTCTGCCTCTAACTTCGCAATCGTCTCTTTCAACTCTCTATTTTCCGAATAAGTATCCATGAGCTCCTGAATGACATTTTTCTGTTCAGAAAAAAATGCCGTGGGAATAGAAAAAACTCTATTAACTGTAGACAGGCTTGAATTAACTACATCAGATACTACAGGAATTGAAAAACCTTGAACCACAGTAAAATACAAAAAGGAAAACGATAAAAAAATAACTACCGAACTCGTAATAATCAAACGAGATTTTTTAAATTGGTTCACTACAAGCCTCCCAAAAACTAGGTACAAGAAAACGAGAATATCATCAGATAATCTCGCTAAACGACGGAGAATGGGGGATTCGAACCCCCGCGCCAGTTACCCGACCTAACGATTTAGCAAACCGTCCTCTTCAGCCTCTTGAGTAATTCTCCAGTATTAAAATGATGGGCACGAGTGGAATCGAACCACCGACCTCACGCTTATCAGGCGTGCGCTCTAACCATCTGAGCTACGCGCCCAAGTAAAACTTGGGAAAGTAAATGGCGCGAGACGGAATCGAACCGCCGACACATGGAGCTTCAATCCATTGCTCT